>DAZU01000001.1 GCA_002507425.1 Euryarchaeota archaeon UBA53 | reverse complement strand
AGTATTGTCATGCATGTAGAAAAATCGAAACCCACCGATGGTTCAATGTTGTTAAGCCACCAATCTGGGCTAGTTCCATTATAAGCCCACGCACAGAAGAAAAACAGCAATGAAAATATTGGTAGCAGAAGAACCAACCTAAGACCATCTGTTAAGAACTGGCGGTCAATTTGGTAATATTTCTCTTCCTTGAATCTCAATGATGTTATGTCCATCCCCATCAAGAACTCCTCACGATTATGCTATCTGCAAATTCTGGAGAGATATCTACTAAACTACCATTCAAAAAATAGCCATCAGGTGTCCTAATAACTGAACTTCCCACTTCGAGACCGGCGGATTTCAAGACCTCAGTGTTATCTGAAACTAACATTAAAATCATTATCTCGCAATTAATATTTTCAGGCATATTACCTAACATGTAATATGATGAATACTCGGAAATTCTTTGTGCAATATCTTCACTAGCACTGGGAATTTCAATTCCCGATGAATCGGCTGATGGATTACCCAAAATTAGAGATATACAAACTTCAAGATCATCATTAAAGGCATGCTCTAATCTACAGGCTGTTTCGTAGACATCACCTTCAAATGGCATCAAACCAAGTAATGTCTCAGCTAACCTATGCCTACGTTTCATCATTTTTCCGAGTTCCAACCCCTTTTCTGTAAGTAATACTCCTTTGTAGGGTTGATACTCCACATATCCGTTCTTTGCCAACCTTTGCACCATTTCAGTAGCAGAAGCCGGTGAAACATCCAGATGTGCTGCTAACTCTCTGTTCCTGACTCTCTTGCCTGGAATTTTTTCGTGCTCGTTATACAAGGTTTTCAGATACATTTCCTCATATTCTTGAAAATGGCCTGCTCCCATGTTACAACGTGTCAATTCTTTTATAATCAATGTTTGTTATTTTTTTCTCGCTTCGAAGATAATCTCACAAGCAGGACATCTTGCTTTTGCTGGCCTCTTTTCATATGGCACCTTTAGATTACTGAAGCACTTTGGACATTCCAGTATGTCGTTTGATGATGATGCGAACAATTCATCAGCAATTTCATTTCCATTATCTTCAATCTTATCTGTATCATTCTCATCTTCCTGATTTTTATTTTCTGCCTCAACTTCAAACTTCTTGTCACACTCAGGGCATCGAACACCCCCTGTGTAATCGGCAGGCACTCTCAACATCCTGCTGCATGTAGGACATTCAACATCAACCTTTGAGTCTGATTTTTTCTTACGAGATTCCTTTTTCAAATTTTTACGCTTTTCAGACTTGGGAGAATTCTTAATTCTAACCAAAAAGATGAATACCATACCAAGCACCAAGCCTGAAAGAATACCACCTGTCGGTATCTCAAAATCTGATGTATCAGAATCTGCTAGTTTTGAATAAACAATTATCGAATCCGATACAGATATATCACCAACATACCATCTAATTTCAATTATCACATTTTGCCCACTTGGCCATGTGATTACAACATTAGAATTTTGGGAACTTTCTGCTATTGAATTTGTTGATTTGGAGAATAATAATTCGCCATTTCCATCCACGATTACGATTTGGCCCTCAGGGACATTGGTTGTCCCGTTATTTAGAAGCGTGTAAGAAAGAGTAACATCTGAGCCAGCTGTTGGCGTCAATGGGCTTGTTACAGGATTGAGTGTAACACCTAAATTGAGAGAAAAATCTGGCATTTGAATATTGGATTGTAAAATAGATTCAGATGACACAGTCCATGACATTGCTTCAGCTCGGAAAAAAATTATTTGCCCAGTTTGGAAACCGATGTTGGTATTGCCGTACGTCTTACCAGGCATGAAATATCTTTCCTCACTAATCGCATCTCCTTCAATTCCATCATTTGCAGCACCAAAATTAATCAGAACATTTCTGGAATTTCCTTCAGATAATTCAACGGACCAAACTACATTTATGCCTGTTTCAGTATATTCCAAACCTTCGATTGAAATATTTAATCTCTGAGAGCCTTCTATTGGAAAATTAAGAGTTCCTGACAAATTTGAGTCAACTACCCCATCTTGACTGATAACACTCCAATTTACATCATAGGATCCCGGTTCTGTGAGTGCAAGTTCTAAGGAGACTTCTCCTGCTTTACCCTTATCCAAATTAGTAATGCTTCCATTTTGAATTAGCCCATTTAGCTCAATTTGCATTTTTGCGCTACCAGCTAAATCACCCTCATTTCTGAGCAGCATTGACAACTGGATTTTATCACCTACGTGCCAAGGACCTCCCAACAGGGATGGTGTAGAGTGCCCAGCACCATAAAACGCCGCCGAGGAGATATCAATTACGTCTGTTGCATTTTCTGTCATTGATGTTCTTGCATCTGCGGTTGTGCACAACAATACACCGGGCTTTGATACAATAGTCACCGTGGAATTATCCGAACCACCGATTAGTAATTGTTTACTATCAGAATGAACTAATTCTTGGTTAAAATAACAAATCACTTTTCCATCAAAGTCTGAAAGCCCGACGTTCTCTGATCTTATATTCCATGAAACATTACTACCTATACTTGGCTCGTTCAATCTTGTAAGATTTAGGATTATTTCAGGCAAAGGTGGAGGACCAACTTCGAAGGAATAGTTCAGTGATTCATCCTCCAAAGCGCCGTCATTTGTATTGTTTAGAGAGATATTTATCAAGTGATTACCCTCCAACATAGGTCCATATGTATAATTGTAAAATTTGATTGAATCTGCTGATACGTTAACTGCTTGGACATTAGAAAATGTGGAATCTAGGTTGGTTGTCAAACTTCCATTCCAGTCTAAATCACCATTATTAACCAAGGGTATTGCAACTTTCAAATAATCTCCGTCATGAATTGATAGATTTCCTGTTGGAGCACCGTTATCATCGGTTGGGATTAATGTAGGCGTTGATAATGATATGTCCATAGGCCTTAATCTGTGAATTGATGCGAAATATTCTGTGTATTGATTTTCTCCTGGCTCACCTACATCTCCTGTGAGTGTTATGCTCAGATTGGAGTATCCAATTGGAGCATCTCCAAGCATGGTGCTTATGTTCGATGAAGTGCCGCTATTAACAACTGCATTTCCACTGTCAGAATCTATTATATTTCCAGCAGAATTGTATAAACTCACATTCCAATCAATCGAAGATGTTGAGGACTCACCAACCCCTATCAATACTATATCAACGCTAATTGGGCCCTCACCTACCAATCCATCCCCTGAAATATTTACAGAGTCTATAACTCCCCCGGAGGCATCCGCATTGGGTATCAGAGATATCGACAACATCATTGCCAATAATACAACCCTTCGCATGATTTGGCTGTTAACAATGGGGTTTTTGACATTCACCCACTCATTTGCACGGGTCGCAGCATTTATTGAAGAGAGTTAGGTGGGCGCAGCGATTACAATGGATGCAAATGACTTACTTGCGGTTTCTCCGAAATTATTAGCGCAAGCAATATTGCATCGCAGAGAGAGGCTTGCTGATTTAATCCCGGAGGATTTAGACCAGAGAAGAATTGAGTTAATGGATGCAGAGCCCAAGGCAAAAAATGCCAGGGAAGAACGTAATACAATTAATACTAAAGTGGCAAACTTGAAAAAAGAAAGAAACGATGCACAAAAGCAAGCAAGAGTTTTGTTTGAAAAATCAAATGAGATAAGAGCGAAACTAATTGAAGAAGGTGGTTTTAAAAATCCCGACCCAAAATGGGCTCAAGACAAGCTTAGTGAAAATTTACGTAAAATCGAAGAGCAACTTGAAACAAGTGCAGGTAATCATAAAACTGAAGAACGCTTCATAAACGAAATGAAGTCACTAATCAAAGAGCACGAAGAATGGGTTATGGATAGAGAAACATCCCAACCTATGTTTTTAGAGATGAAAAAAACAAGAAATGATGCTAGGAAATTATTAGACTCAGCTCAAAAGGCACACTCAGCGATGGTAGATCTTGTAACTGAAAATGCTGATTTACATCAGTCATTTGTGGAATGGGAGGAAACTAGGAAACGTGCAAGATCGAGAACAAAAAGACTGGAAAACGCATTATCCTCAAGTCAACAAGCTTTAGAATTTTGGAAAGATCGGATTGAAACGACAAATTTTGTTGACTTGCTGGTAAATTCTGAGCGTGTCAGAACCGGTGGTAAATCCACAAAGGCAATTGCTAGAGAAGAGAAAAAGGCTAGGAAATCTCTGAAACAATTGGAGGAAGAGGAATGACTGATGAGTGTGAATTAACAGGCTTATCAAAAGAAGATGCTAACCTATACGGGCATTATCACTCATTTTTAGTAAATGATACCAAGTTTTCTTTACCATCTAATGAGATACTGAAAGGATTTGATAAGCCACTGCAAAGAACAATTTCTAACCACTTACTGAGCGTTAATGACAAGAAAAGGAGGGATGGTTTATTCAGACACCTAGAAAAATCTCTAACATCAAAGTTCAAGGACTCATCACTTGTTATATTTGGGTCATCCGCGAGTGGTTTATCACTAAAATCAGGCGATCTTGATTTGTGTTTACAAATACCTAATATCAATGAAAAAAAGGCTATTAAGAAGGTTAGTTCAATGCTTCGTGGCCAAGGTATGGAGTCCATCGAAACCATTACCAAAGCAAAGATACCCATTGTAAAATTCAAGGATCCAAGAAGTAATATTTTTGTTGATATCTCTATAAACAACTCTCTCGCTATTTACAACACAAAATTACTACAGGAGTATTGTGCGCTGGACAAAAGAGTCCATCATTTGGTTATCACAATAAAACATTGGGCAATTCATAGAAACATATCAGATGCTTGGTCTGGAACCTTTTCATCGTACGCTTGGACAATATTAGCAATTAATCATTTGATTCAACAGAATGTTATTCCAAATTTACAAGAGTCCGATTCTCGAACAATAGCAAAAGTCGACGGGGTTGAATACGACTTAACTATAACTGATAAGGCAAATCTAGATGATAAAAGTGATGCCACAATCTCAAAATTGTTGTGCTCCTTTTTCCACAATTATGCAACAAGAGACTGGGATGAATTAGTCGTTTCAATTAGAAATGGAAGTGACTTAAAGCGCAAAGATAAGGGTTGGAGAAATGAACCACCAAGTGCGATTGAAGTTCTTAGGGATGACAACTTGAGATTAGGAAAACATCACATGGCTATCGAAGATCCTTTTGATCTGGACTTAGATTTGTCTCGCGTACTTCGTGCCGAGGGTGAACTTAGAATCAAGAATGAGTTGTTAAGAGCCTGTGATATGTTTTGTAATGGATCGACATGGAAGGCTATTTGTGAAACAGTTGACGAGCAAAGGCTGGATCATTTAGAGCCCGACGATTTGTTCCATGATCTCAGAGATAAGTCCGATTCTGTTGTAGAAAACATGCTTGAAAAGGTTAAAGGCGAACTCAGCTCCTTGGAAAAAAGAGTCGGAGCCCTAGAAGATGAAAGACACTCAAACATAAGAATGGCAAAGGCCATGCGAGGGGTTATCGAAGAAACATCTGATATTCGAAAAGAGCACAAATCAATCATTAATGGATTAAAGGAAAGAAGCAAACTCATTGAAGACATAAAGTCTCAACGAGATAAAATAAATTCGGATATAATACTACCAATCCACATGATAGAAGACGAACTGTCTAAAGTTTACACAAGACTTACAGAGGAATTAGATATCCACCGTGTACCTTCTTTGGAAAGGGAAAAAGAACATTTTTCGTGGTTTATGGAATTACAAGCTATGCATGCTAAAGCTAGAGAGGCTAGTGAATTACACCAGAGATTTGTCGAAAGTATAAAATTGCAGAAAGACGAAATTGGTAAACTGAAAATTTATGAAACCCAGCACGATGAGGCAACATCTAAATTACTTGAACAAGAACCTATGCTCAAGGATAAGAGTATTAATCACAAAGAAATGATGTCATTTGATAGAAGGGTCCAAAAATTACAAAAAATTGTTAGCCAGAGACGGTCAGAACTTCATAAATTGAGAAGAGAAAACGGCAGATTGGAAGCATGGCTGAGAAAGAAAACAAAACAAAAAACCAGTCAAGAATTTGGTAGAAAGAAAGGGCGTGGTAAAACACAAACTAGGAGCAAGCCCAACTCTGGTCCAGTAACTTTAGGCGATTTATCTAGTCTTCTTTCTTCTATCGAGAAAGAAGATACCTCTAAAAAAGTAAGGAAAGTGAGCGCAAAAAAAGCAGGAATGAAGAAGCTTGGGAATCTCGGTGCACATCGCGGTTCAAGAGGTTCATTTAAGAAAAAAGAATAACTATCAAAAAATTCAGTTTGTGATAATCATGGTTGCACGCTGGTGTCTAGGTCAGTCCCCAAAGTCAATGGAGGATGCGGATATTGAAATAATTAGGCAATTATTTTTGGATCAAACTGGAGAAGTATATGCAAGCGAATCCGTTAGGAGCCTTCCTATTCCAGAGTGGGGTGGTAACCTACTGCTTATCGACGAAAACAATATGATTAGAGGGTTGCTTTGGGCCAATAAATTTGGAGTCTTTAGGACCAGAGTTGTAGCATTTGTTATAGATTCAGATTTCAAGAGTAGAGGATATGGAAGCATGGCTTGGGATCTATACATCAACGTCGCAAAAAGTGAAGGCCTCAGTGAGGTACAACTTGAGGTCAAATCAGATAACGAGTTTGCGATTGAATTTTATAAGCGAAGAGGTTTGGAAATAATTGAAAATTTGGATGGTTACTATCAATCTGGTAAGGGATATGTAATGAGGGGGCAACTTTGATGAAAATAGTCATCACCTTTCTATGACTCGTATATACATGGCGAATAACCTTATTGATCGACTAGTTGATGGTGTTTGCGTATTATCCGCTGCTTTTTGTGATAAGGAAGGTTTCACCATATACCGGACCTCAAACGAATTCTCTCCAAATGCTGTTAGTGAAATTTTGGATTATTCGAATGAATCAGAATTAACAACAATAGTCGGTGAGATTAACACTGTCATGATTCTTAGAATACAATCGGGACATTTTATTGTAATACAATGTCCTAATAACAGCAACTTTGGCAAAGCTAGGCAGAAATTACGCTTGGCAGGAACTGAAATAATCGCGTTTTTGTGATTTTCTCCCGTAGGGAGCCTTCAAATGTAACAAGACACTCGGGCATTCGCTGAAGGTATGGGAATACACGGCGAACAGGTGAGTTGTTGAATGCAAGATATAAAAGACACATTGGATGAAAAACGAAAAATGGTTGACCAAAAGGCTACCCAATATCGTACAACAAGAGACGAATGGAATTCTAGAACCAAGGAACACACAACCATTCGAAATGAACTTAATACCGAAGTAAGGGAATTAATCCAAAATGTCCGACAGCAACGTGAGATACGTGAACAAATGAATGAATTGGTAAGAGAGAAAAAATCTATCCGTGCCGAAGCAAACAAAAAAGTAAAACAAGCAAAAGGAATGCTTGATTCCCAAAGAACACAAAGAGAAGAGGAGGCCCCAAGAGGCAGAGGGAACCGCCGTGAAAGGAAAGTTACTATTCATTCCTTGAGAAGGGACTTACAAAAACTCGAGAGAGAGTTTGAGAGAGGGGCTCACACAGGAAATAACGAAAAGAAAGTTATGAAGAGAATGAAAGATATTTCTTCAAAGATTAGAGAAATGAAGGAAGCAGAAGATTCCAATGGTGACCTAAAAGAAGCAAGGGCTATGCTAAAAGAGGCAATGGTCATGCAAGAGGATGCACATGTTGAAGTTCAAAATGCAGCAAAAGCAGCCCAAGAAGCTCACGACCTAATGCTCCAATGGAATAAAGAGGTTGATAGGCAAAGAGAACATGCTGAAGAAGCACACAGAGAATTAAGGAAATCGAAAAAAGAGGCAGATAAAGCACATCATTTTTACATAGTCTCTTTGAGGTGTTTACATTCTATCCAAGATATGCTAAGAGCAATGCGAGGTGCAACAAGCGGTGAAAGTCAACGGTCTGCAAGAGTCGAAGTTCAGGATTTAATGAGTAAACTACTCAGCGGAGACACATTGTCAACTGAAGAACTGATGCAATTGCAAAGTTTAGACTAATGATGGTGCTGTTTTAATTAATTACATAGGATGATAGCATGATAGGGAAAGATGATATTGCCCGAATGATCGATGATTATGATCGATTGAAATTGAGAGTAGGAATGACGGCTAGCCATTCTGCTCTAGATATATGCGATGGAGCCATCGAGGAAGGGTTTCCAACAGTTGCTTATTGCCAAAAAGGCAGAGAAAAAACATATTCCGAGTATTTCAGAACACAGAGAACCTTTGGAGGAAGAGTAAGAAGAGGAATGGTCGACAAAGCAATTGTCTTGGATAGTTTTAACGATGTTATGAACCCACAATTGCAAGACCAAATGAGAAAAAGGAACGTGGTTTTTATCCCAAACAGATCATTCACTTCTTACTCAAAAATTGAGGATGTTGAGAAAAATTTCAATGTTCCAATGTTTGGATCTAGGAATATGCTTCGCATGGAAGAAAGAACTGAGGAACAAGACTACTACTGGATTTTAGACAAAGCGGGATTACCATATCCTGAAGCAATTGCAGATCCCCAGGACATAGACTGCCTAGCAATTGTAAAACTTCATCATGCGCAAAAAAAACTGGAAAGAGGATTCTTTACTTGCGCATCATATGAGGAGTATAAAGAAAAATCAGAAACGCTTCTCAAAGAAGGAACAATCGATCAAGAGAGTTTGGATGGAGCGAGAATCGAGAGATATGTTATCGGACCTGTATTCAACCTGAATTTCTTTTACAGTCCACTTGAGGAAGAAATGCCCAAACTTGAGTTGCTAGGTGTAGATTGGAGATTTGAATCCTCACTTGACGGCCACGTTAGGCTACCTGCCCCACAACAGATGACCATGCCAGCTCACCAGCAAATACCAGAAATGACAGTAGTTGGACATAATACTGCAACAATTCGTGAATCATTATTAGAGACAGCCTTTGAATTGGGTGAGAAGTTCATAACTGCATCAAAAGAACACTATGATCCGGGCATAATAGGTCCCTTTTGTCTGCAAACCTGTATTGACAAGGACATGAATTATTCGATTTATGATGTCGCTCCTAGACTCGGTGGCGGAACAAACGTACATGTCTCCGTAGGCCAT
>DAZU01000026.1 GCA_002507425.1 Euryarchaeota archaeon UBA53 | reverse complement strand
ATCGTGGGAACAAAACTCCTTACCCATACCTAAAAATATACTTTGCATGGGCCAAACAACCCTCGAAGCGGTCAAATCCACACAGTTTTTTGCCGGCAAAGAAGTTGAAACATTGAAAGGGCCAACCTCCGAATTTTTGAAAATGTGGTGGAATCAAAGTAGGAGTGGTATGGATGAACGTAAGGCCGAGAATTAACCGATGGACAGAGTCTAGAAGAGATTTAATCTTCAGTTCAAGCATCAAATCATCCTTAGTCCAACCACACTTTGTAGTGGAAGGCGATGGTGTTGACAAAGAAATATCATCAATGCCGGGTATAAAGAGACAATCTGTTGATATTTTACTCAAAACTATAAGATCGGATATGGAAATTGGCATTACATCTCACATGTTGTTTGCTGTAATTGATTCCCACCAAAAGGACGGAAAAGCAACGATTGCCTCAAGTGATAAAATGCATCTACAAGATGCGGTTAGAAGGCTCAAAGAAGAATATGGAGACAAAATTGTGATAATGACGGACGTTTGTTTGTGCACTGCTACTGATCACGGTCATTGCGGGATTATAGATCATGACCACAGAATAAGCAATGATGCAACAATAGATGAGCTTTGCAAAATTGCTTTGTCACATGCCAAAGCTGGGGCTGATTACGTATCCGCATCTGATATGATGGATGGTAGAATAAATTCCATTAGACAAGCACTCGAACAAAATGGATACACCAGTACCGGGATTATGTCATACTCTGTAAAATATGCATCTGCATTTTATGGACCATTTAGAGATGCTGCTGATTCATCACCTGAGTTTGGGGACAGAAATAGTCATCAAATGGATTACAGGTCGGGTTATGAAGAGGCAATATTAGAATCGATGGAAGACCAGAATGAGGGTGCTGATATACTAATGATTAAACCTGCGATTGCCTACCTTGACGTTGTAAGGAAGGTGAAAGATAAGGTCTACCGACCAGTTGCTGTCTACAATGTTAGTGGAGAATACTCAATGATTATGAATTCTTTTGATGGAAAATCAAGGGATAGTGTCATAATCGAAATTCTAAATTCCTTCAAGCGAGCCGGTGCCGACGTAATTGTAAGTTATCATTCACGAGATATATTATCAAGAAATTTACTGGGGTGAAAAAATGGAAAGAAGCGTCTCTAACACCCTTCACAGCGATGCTTTGAATCATCTTGTAGGGGGAGTAAATTCTCCCGTCAGAGCTTTCAAGTCAGTTCACGGTTATCCTATTTATTTTGAAGAGGCTGAAGGAGCTATCGTGACCGATGTGGACGGAAATAAATACGTAGACTTCGTTCAATCTTGGGGGCCACTAATTCACGGGCACTCTCACCCTAAGATCATTGATCTCGTTTACAGCAAAATGAAAAAGGGAACATCTTTTGGTGCTCCACACATAGGGGAAATAGAACTCGCAAAGAGGGTCAAAAAAAGGTTTTCTCACATGGACAAAGTAAGATTTGTTTCTTCAGGAACTGAGGCAGTAATGAGCGCAGTAAGACTTGCTAGAGGCTACACGGGCAGAGACTTTTTAGTAAAGTTTGAAGGTTGTTATCATGGCCATGTAGACTCACTTATGGTAAAATCTGGAAGTGGTCTAGTAACTTTCGGAATTGCTAGTAGTCCTGGAATCCCAGAGAATACCGTCGCGATGACATTGTTAGCACCTTTAGATGACGAAGACGCTGCTGAATATTTGTTCAAAGAACATGGAAAAGATATAGCCGCTGTGGTAATAGAACCTCTACCTGCTAATAATGGAATCTTAAAGCAGAGGAATCGTTTCCTGAAAAGACTAAGAGAGCTATGCGATGAGAATAACTCTCTGCTTATTTTCGATGAAGTGATAAGCGGATTTAGATTCAAAGATGGAAGCTACGGGGACATTTGTGGAGTCAAGCCAGACATTACCGCACTGGGCAAGATAATCGGTGGAGGGTTGCCAGTTGGCGCTTATGGTGCAAGAACTGAGATAATGGAAAAATTGTCCCCGCTCGGACCTGTATATCAAGCTGGAACACTATCAGGAAATCCTCTGGCTATGGCAGCAGGAATCATGACACTTGACTTGTTAGACGATGACGCATATGATTATCTAGAAGAATTAGGCCAAATACTTGAAGACAATGTAACTCCGGTTTTGGAGAAGCATGGCAATCCAGTGAGATTTGTCAGAATGGGTAGCCTCTTCTGGTTCTCCCCAGGTTCAGGAAGCCCACCAACAAGAGCGGACCAAATACCATCGGATGCCGGAAAGATCTATGCAGAGATTCATAGCGGTTTGCTCGAAAGGGGATATATGCTCGCACCCTCTGCTTACGAAGTTGGTTTTATTTCAACTTCGCACACCATTGAACACTTGACTGGTATGGTTGATGCATTGGATGAAGTCCTAAATATGGTGGAATTAGGTTGAACGGAAGAGACAGAATTTTGTCAGCTCTAAAACTGCAACCCGTTGATAGAACTCCGGTTTGGTTCATGCGTCAAGCTGGAAGACATCTTCCTGAATATCGTAAGATTGCCAAGGACCATACTTTTTGGGAACGCTGCATGGATACCGAATTGTGTAAGGAAATATCGCTTCAACCTATTCGAAGATACAAGCAGATTGATGCTGCGATAGTCTTCAGTGATATTCTGACACCCCTACCTAGCCTCGGTTATGAGGTAGAATACGGTGGAGGCATCAGAATAAGCGAATTTCAGTTCTCAGATATCGATGAATGGGAAAAATTTGATTCTCGCAAACATGCTCCATGGGCAGCAAATGGCTTGAAAGCAATAGGAGAAGATGTTGAAGATGATTTAGCCAGGCTCGGATTCTCGGGTTGCCCTTGGACTATTGGTATGTATTTGATTGCCGGAGGAACAAACGATAAGGAATTCAGCAATACTCGTGCAAAAATATTCTCTGAACCTAAAAAAAGTCATCACCTCTTGAATACACTTGGTATGATCGTTGGGGACTTACTAGCAGATCAAGTAAACCATGGAAAAGCAGATGCTGTTCAATTATTTGATACATGGGCAGGTTTGCTGGATGAGAAATCATATCGAAAATACGCTATGCCTGCAACCAAGAAAGCAATTGAGGTGTTTAGAGAAAAAGTCGCCGGTGATGTCCCATTGATCCATTATGCAAAGGGCTCTGGACATCTTCACAAAGCGATAAGAGAACTCGATGTTGACGCTATTTCGCTAGATTGGAGAGATAGTCTGAAAGTTAATCGAGAAATGTTTGGGGACAAGTTTGCGTTTCAGGGAAATCTAGATCCTGCTTTGCTTCATGGCTCAACCGAAGTCGCTAGAAATGCAACTATTGACGTTCTAAATTCAGCGGGTGAGAAACCTGGTCACATATTCAATCTTGGACACGGGTTCGCCCCTTCAGCAAGGATTGAATGCGTTGAAACTGTTCTTCGTCAAATTGCAGGTGATTAAATTGCGCCGGAAAATGACGGATATGGTCCATCGAATACAGGATATTATTTGCGATGAGTTAAGAAAAATCGACGAAGTTGATTACAGGGAAGATAATTGGGAAAGAGAAGAAGGAGGCGGTGGTCGTAGTAGAGTTTTTTCGAACGGTAAGGTATTCGAAAAAGCTGGAGTCAATGTAAGTGTTGTACACGGAACTTTGAGTAAACAAGCCGCTGCAAACATGGGTGGAGGAAAAAATCTCGAAGGCGAGGATTTAGATTTTTTTGCAACCGGTATTAGTCTTGTTCTACACCCACACAACCCAATGGCTCCAACAGTTCATGCGAATTACAGGTATTTCGAAAGAGGAGAGGGTGAAAAGGATGGTAGTTGGTGGTTTGGTGGGGGTGCAGATTTGACACCTAGTTACCTGTTCGAGGAAGACGCAATCCATTTTCATAAGACTCACAAAGATGTTTGTGACAGGCACGAGGTGGCAAATTATGAGCACTTCAAGAAATGGTGTGATGATTACTTTTTCATTAGACATCGCGATGAAAGAAGGGGTATAGGGGGTATATTCTTTGACGACTTGAACCTCATTAGCAAGGAAGAGTGCTATTCTTTTGTCGAAGATGCTGCAGAATCATTCTTGGACTCTTACATACCAATTTTGACGAAAAGGAAGGATTTAGAGTATTCCGCAGAAAATAAGGTTTGGCAACAAATCCGACGGGGCAGATATGTTGAATTTAACCTAGTTTATGATAGAGGGACCACTTTTGGTCTAACTACCAATGGCAGAATCGAAAGCATACTGATGTCTTTACCTCTTACCTCTAGGTGGGAATATTGCCATGAGGTAGCTAGTCAGACCAAGGAAGAAGAATTGGTCAATATTTTGAAAAATCCTGTCGACTGGCTTTAGTTTTGATGAGTTGTTAGAATATGAATAGACTTGCGACTTGGATAAAGCACGGGGATGAAATACGCCGACCTCTACTCGTTAATCCAAAACTAGCAAAATCGGACAAGATAGTAATTGTCGGGGCTGGATTATCAGGCTTAGCATGCGCATACCGTATATCTGAAATAAGACCTGATATCGAAATTAAACTCGTAGAAAAATCAGGAGCTCCAGGTGGAGTGATCTCAACATGGCATGATGCTGGTTGGATTTGTGATTTGGCAGTAAACGCGGTAAGGCCTCATCCCGCATTTTGGCGCTTGGTTGAGGATTTACAACTTGCAAAGAAATTCAAACCGACAAATTCAGACGCTACTGCGAGATGGGTTATTATTAATGGGAAAAAACATAAGTTGGGAAAAAATATGATTTTCAAACTCAATCCATTAAAACTAATTCAGAATATAAGAAAATCGCGTGATGGTGGTCTATCTGTTGCCCAAATAATACCTAACAAAGCAATTGCAGATGCGTTCACGTTGGGTATTGTAAATGATACGTCTGATAACGTGGATGCAGATTTATTAATTCCCTCAATTACCAAATTTGGGGATAATCCCCCTGTAAGCAAAAGGAAATTGAAAAGGATGATGAGAGATACATATCCAATTTTCAAACCTACAAAAAGAGGGCTCGCTTCAATTGAAGGAGGGATGAAAACTCTAAATGATACACTAGTTAGTGAACTAAATCGTAAACCAAATGTAGAAATTATAACTAATTTTGATGCTGAAAGTCCGCTGTCTATCTCTGAAAAATTTTCCATACCGATCGAATCTGTGATTTGGACTTGCCCAGGATGGCAAGACGATTATGACCAAACTACGCTTTCGATATTTGCTATTGGATATGATAAAGAGACTGTCGCTGATATTCCGAAAGGCTATGGTACGCTGATTCCAGATGACAACATACCAATAAGTGGAATATTGCATGAAAGCGATATACATCACTCGAAGAGGTGCCCAGATGGTATGAGATTGTTTCGGATAATGGTCCCCCACAGGAGGTGGGATATGGATGAAATGTCAATAAAACTGTGCGTTGAAAGACTGTTCAATGCAAAGGACCCATTGCTCTTTAAAAATCTGGGAGAAAAACACATACCAAGTTTCAAACCAGGGCATCTATCAAAAATGAAAGGATTAGCAAATGATTGTTCTTACACCGGTTGGTCTGTTAGCGGAGTTTCTATAACCCATATTGTTGATCAGGCGGAGAGAATAGCGGAATTATTCCAGCGATAAGCTGATTGCCTAATCCTTGTCAAATGAGTGGTGCAGAACCTCTCTAGAAATTGATATCGATTTGCCATCCGATGATAAAGAAGGCATTTCATCATAATCTGAGGCTACGAGTTGATACTCAATATCCTCTTTATCCTGAGCAGACCCTTCGGCTTGTGTGTAGGTATATTTGGCAAAGTCTTTACACCATTTTTCATCTACGTTTAGACAATCTATTGCATACACATTACCTCCCCATTCCTTAGCATCTTCTACAAGTTCATGGCCAAGTTCATCGGTGGTCTCTAGACAATCTGCAACAAAGCTTGGAGAATAAACTACAATCTCCTTCTTACCTTGTTTTATCAAATCTTCAACTACCTCATCAGTGTAGGGAGTTATCCATTCCTCGGAACCGAATTTGCTTTGGAATGTCATCATTGTATTTTCGGGATTTATATTTTTTAGACGGTCAACAATAAGCCTGTATGTTTCGTAGCAATGTCTGTAGTAATCGTCACCTTTTTCTAAAATTCTACGTTTTTGCATACCGTGGAAAGTCAATAGAAGCATTTCAGGTTTAACCCCACTGTCAATTAAATCCTGTAACTTGTTATCAACAATTCTAACTGAGTTGTCCACGAAAGCATGTGTGCGATGGAAGTTTGTTATAACTTCGAAATTTGGTATCTTCACTCTTTTGGAGAGTTCCTTGGCAAGTGTATCAATACCTGAAGCGACGGTGCTTTCGGAGTATTGTGGAAACATGGGGATAACCATCAGTTTGGTAGCTCCAACACCGTTTTTGAGGTCCTCTTCCCAATCATCATACACTTCGTTTACGTAAGGAGGTGATAATAAGAACGCGTGATTTACTTCAACGTGTCCTTTGCTATCAATAGATTGCAATTCTTTTTCAACATTTTTTGTAAATTCAATAGTATTGGTTATGAGTGGAAAACTCTCTCCATCCCAGATTCGTTCGTATAGCTTAGCTGATTTTTTGGGTCTGAATGGCAAAACGAAACAGTTGAGAATCATTTTCCAGATGAATGGATTCCAATCAATCAATCGTGGATCGCCTAAGAATTCTCTTAGATATTTCCTCAGTGCCTTGGGAGTTGGTGCCTCTGGCGAACCTAATTGCACAAATACAACCTTTGTTTTACGCTTGAGTGGTGTGTATTTCATAATAATACGTCCTAGAATTTAGTAATGGTGGTTATGATTAGATTTGGCGATTTAGTGACCAGAGACCTCTGGTTGTTTATGCCCTCAGAAATTTCTTAAATAAAATAATGTTTGAATCAAGCCTTGTAACATGAGGCGGAATTATCACAAAAAAGTAGTAATTTGATAGAAATTTAAACGTAATTAGGGGGTTAAAAATCGTCGATGTTAAGATAATCTTCAAAACAATAACCTAAGTATTATGCTGAAAAATACCTGCATCATGAGAATCTACTTGGCCGTCTTTCTGGTCACGACCATATCTATGATTCCTGCTGTGAGTGCCCACAACCACACCTCGGATACGATAATCACAGTTGACAGCACTAATCTACGATTTAGTCCTCAGAGTGTGACAATAAATGAGAGTGAGGCAATCAGGTTTTTCTGGTCTGGTCAAATTTTGCCTCACAATGCTGTTGAAGAAAATGGAACCTTCGACTCAGGAGACACTGACTCCAATGAAGACTACAGATTTGTATTCTTGCAGGGAATGAATGGAACTTTTGAGTATTATTGCGAGCCGCATAGAAGTTTAGGAATGGTTGGTCAGATTGTAGTAAACGCTTTGGCACCTGCACCAAATAATACCACATCTGAAGTAAATCAAACAACCATGCCTATGGAAGAAGAGTCGTTTATGCCTTTCTTACCATTACAGAGCCTGATACCAGTTGTCCTTCTAGCAGGATTTCTGCGTAAAGGTAGAGAGCTAAATCACTGAACTTCCTTCCAATACAGGTCTTTTCAAACTTGGAGAAAAGTCAATTAATTTCGCTTTAACGCTAATCACATCTCCTATTTTGTAAGTCAAAATTAAGTCGTTAAGTTCTGCAGGCATTTTTAGCAAACCAGAGTATGGCCCACCATCAATCAGACCATGGACAGATTGACCTCCACGGTAAGTCGAGTCCCCTATCAAAGTTCTATCAATTTTATCGATTTTTACTTGCACTGTGAAATCAGATTCCTGCGTTTGCATAATCTCCTTTCTCTCGCTAGAAAATCTCGCATCTTCCATTTGAAGTATTAAGTGTTCTAATTCAGTATCTATTCCTTCACTAATAACATCTGCAATCTCTTCTTGCTGAGCATTGATTTCTTGCTTGACAGGTTCATCATGTAATATGGTTTCAGGCTCGCTTGTTTGTGGAACTTCAACTTCTATCTCATCGACTTGCTCTGTGACAACCTCTTCTGGAGGCAGTTCAATTTCTTCTGAGTCAGATTCAATCTCTTCATCAATTGTATCTTCAACCTGAGTTACATCGAATCCAAGTTTCTCCCACATCGAATTTAGCTCGTGAATGTTTAATGTTCCATCTTCATCTAGGTCGAACTGCTTTATGGAATCCTTCACAATGAACACTGGAACTGTCATTCCGATCAAAGCTCCAATAGCAGCAGATATCTCAACTGCGTTCATAACACCATCGTTGTTCCCATCTGAATGAGACAATAACATTTCAGGGGTGAGATTTTTGCTTCTAATCAAATTAGTAATCTGATCGGTAATCACATTATTTGCAATTTCAGACGCACTTTCACCTGATTCACTTTTAGGTAGACTGGAGTCGATTTTGTATTTCCCTTCCTCAATGTTCTCCATTAGCTTATCTCTACCTTGCTGGCGAAGTTCTTCAGCACGATCTAATGCTCTCTGTCTACCACTCTCGACAATCTTTGATGTGGCAACTCCTGCTATTCCTGCCACACCCGCGATCGCCCCCAGTTGCAACCCAGTTCTTGCCGCATCAGAATTTTTTAATGCGTTTATCTTTTGTGAATTTGAACCACTTTGAATACCGTATGCATTGGCTAAAACATCAACCTCAGTTGTTTGTAATTCCTCAAGAGGTTTACCTCCTCTCACTTGCTGGATTAGCCTAGATAAAATCTGGTTAGACTGATCGTTGTGTGACGCTGCGACATCTTGAACTGCCGCCTGACCTTGCTCTACCCAACTCCACTGACCCGTGTTATCTTGCTTTAGCACCATCCTACCATCTGAACTGACTGCGGGACCAGAAGACGAAACCATACCCGCAACAATTCCTATTAACCCAAAAACACAACAGAAAGGTGCAATGTTTGGTAACCAAGTTAATCCGAAAAATCCTGATATTACAAGGAACCAACCCATGTTCTTCAAACTTCTACCCGGAACTTGTTCCTCGGACATGATATCCCGATTGTGGAACCTATCATGAACTTGATGCCGTCACGGCCATACTGGCTTTGGCCAATTATCGACTTCACCGTGTTGCCACTGTATAGAGCAAAGAGCTGTTTCCATTTGAGAAATGTCTGTGTAATTTCGCTCAATCTGAACCCTATGCAGCCAATCTTTGAGACGACCAAGTCTTATGCCTGGAGACAGGCCTGTTCTGGACATAAGCCATTCACCATCAATTAGGCACTTGATGTCGTATGGGTATTGTAATGATTTCTTTATCAATTCAATGTCCTGACCAAGAGCATCTCTGAGGTCTGCATGAACCATCGCTTCATCACCTAGTGTGTTTCTATAGATCCTGAGGTCTATTTTTGATGGCATAATATCAATTAACGAATGGAGTTTTTTTGTTCTTTTCGATACGTTTTTTGAAACCTTCATTTTTTTCATTGTAGATTCCAACTCATATCCATTAAACTTTGAAAAAATCATAGCTAATCGAGCTTCTAAATCAAACTCTAAACTTGACAAAGGTATTATGCAATCTTTGGAGATTGGTAAACCGAATATTGCGTTAAGTATGCCATCATTGTTCATCCTCTCCAATATTTTGCTAGCATTGCGTCCGAGCATTATTCGCTCGAGTTCGGCCCAAATCCTTTCAATTGAAACCATATCTAACATACTGACATTGTCTACTAGGGCATTAGATAATTCGATATCTGGATTCCAAACTCCGCTCAACCCCCTATCCATGAATCTATAAGCACGCATTATTCTTAATCCGTCTTCAGATAGTCGGTTACTTGCTTTTCCAACCGCTCTCAAA
>DAZU01000030.1 GCA_002507425.1 Euryarchaeota archaeon UBA53 | reverse complement strand
AGATGCTTGTGTTGCAATGACTGTCCAAAAGATTGGTCTTACACCGAACTATACAGTGAACATTATCGTTGTGCAGAAAGGAATAATATCAAAATTACGCATCACAAACTTGAGATTGGCAACTACGTAATCGGCGATAAAATCGATACCAATGTAAGAGATTCGTTTGGAGAGGTTAAGGGTTTCATGCAGGCTCCCACTCTTGTTAGACTCCCTCCTGGCGTCTCATTTTCAGATGATGGATCCCTAGTGGGAAAAATTGAATTTGACCCTTATCGAAATAAAAGCTACGATGTTAATTTTGTTGCTGTTAGCACAGAATATTGGGATGACGATTCAATCGGTATAATTCGGCTCGAGGTTGATTTTACTGTTGAAGGAAATGAGCCGCCAAATGGATTTGATGAAACCGGATTTAAGGAAAATCAAGTCGCTGCACGCAAAGAAGCAACCCATATTGTAAACAAACTCAATCAGGTTTGGAATATGTGGGAGATTGGCCGACTAGATAACAAAACAACTTGCAGTAACATGCTTTCAGACCTTTCTGAGTTGAGAGATTTACTAATGATAAATCCGCGACTTGACAACGGTAAATGGTGGGGTCAATTAGGTGGATATCACATGAACGTGCACAAACTCCTTGAGAATACTTTATTCGAGTGTGAACTTTACTTAGGATACTCACTTACTTTTGGTAACAATGATGTGCGATTTTACGCTGAAAACAACTTGATAGGTTGCTATCAGAAAAGGCTGCTTGAGGCTGCGCGCTTCATGTGGTATGATGGGTCAGAGTTACTTCTTGAGGATAAATGGGAAGAAGCTATCAAGATATTCCAAGAAGCTTCTGGCAAAAAGGAAGGCTGGGGATGGGCCGTTAATTACGGAGATATCTGGGTGAGTGAAGCGGTTGCAACAATGATAAAAGGTGCACATGAAACACCTACCGCCACCAAACTCGAAGATATCGATTGGATAGAAAATGTAGAGAAACTAATCTCACAAGCCGCAACTAGAGCAAACGACTCAGGCGTATTTGAAAACAAAGGGCATCCCTGGATTAATGAGGTTAATTCTGCTCTGAAATCTTACAAGTATCTAATTGACAACAATAAAGACACAAATTCATGGATTGATGAGGTCAGAGGTCGAACGATTTACTGGTGCTCACAAATTCTTGCAGGCTATTTCCCATTCCCTCCAAAATGTAGGGAAAGAATTGCAAATGAAGCGGACCTAATCGAAAGCTTGCCAAAACACAACATTTCTGTAAAGATAGCGCCGAAGATAAATCAGTAAATGCTTATTTGAATTAGAGTTGCGATGCCAATAGAACCTGAAACAGGTTGTATGATTGCCATTTTTACTAACTATCCAGTCCACTATCGAATGAATATAGAGAGTGCTTTTCTCCTTCTAAAATCACTTCACCTGATTTTATCACAAATGGAGATTTCAATAGAGCTCTGCGTATTACATGCGCTTTAACTCCCCTCCCTGCTGAGTTAAGAGCAACTACAATCTCACGGATTGATGCTGGCCCGTTATCCCGTAACCATGCAACTATCCATTCCGCTTCTTGCCGGCTCTTGCGCCGCTCTTCACTCCATCTTCGACGCATAATAAGCATACTACGGCAATCACTTACTATATTTGATGGCAATATGATTGGTCAGTAGAATTTTGACTACCACCAAAATTATTTTTTCATATGAAGGGTAATTGTTTTGTCATTGGGCGTTATAGCCACATCATGGCAAGTAACGATGCACTCCACAATCTGAAGAGGGCTATGAAAGAAAATGACAAATCCGTTGATGATTTATTCAAAGAATTAGATATAGATGGAGACGGGAAAATAAACGGACCTGAACTCTACAAAGGAATAAAATCCATGGTCGGAGAAATGATGAGTCTTGACCAAGTTTCTGATTTTATCAAGTCGTATGACGTTGATGGTGACAACAGAATTGCCGTCTCAGAATTAAGAAACGCCCTATCGTGATTGGTCCCCGCTCCCAGACTTGAACTGGGGACACCCTGGTGTCTGCTGAGACGTTTGGATTTTTCCAACTACAGCCAGGTGCTCTACCAACTGAGCTAAGCGAGGCAAGGTCTGCGACCAGCCTCGCGTATATCAATTCTTCAGACCAAAGTGGAGCAAAATTTAGGGTCGCAAAATAGGCTCGCGACGGGTCTTCTCAAGCATCACGGTTAATAGTGAAATGAACAGCCTTGCATTTCACGGAGGCGTAGGGATGGGACCCGAAGGAGCACGCACAACAAGGCCAGGAGACCAATCGTTGAATGACATGGTTGCTTCTCTCGCTCAAGAGGCCATAGGAAAAGGCTCTACCGCACTACTAGACGATGAGATGGGCTCCTTTGGAGTGCCTAATCCTCGTATCTTAATCGTAGGATGTGGCGGATCAGGAAATAACACGCTAAATCGAATTACACATCTTGGAGTTGAAGGCGCGATTACAGTTGCAATCAACACAGATAAACAGCACTTGGACCACACAAGAGCATTGCAAAAGTTGCTGGTCGGAAGGCACATTACACGAGGACTTGGAGCAGGTGGAGATCCGGGAACTGGTAGAAGATGCGCAGAAGCTGGAAGAGAAATGATTCAGAGAATTGTCACCGGTGCAGATTTGGTGTTTATCGCTAGTGGGTTGGGCGGAGGCTCTGGAACTGGAATATGCCCTATCGTTGCTGATGAGGCAAAAAAAGCCGGGGCTTTAGTTGTTGGAATAGTTACAACACCTTTCCATGTTGAGAGACGACAGAGAATGAATCGAGCTCTTGAGGGGCTTGAAAGTTTGAGACAGGTTGCGGATGCTGTATTGGTTTTAGACAACAACCGTCTTCTACATTTCGTGCCAAATCTCCCCCTTGATGAAGCATTCTCAATTATGGACCAATTAGTTGCTGAGATTGTCAAGGGTATTGTTGAAACAATCACCTTGCCTTCACTGATTAATCTCGATTTCGCAGACGTGAGGGCCGTAATGTCCGACGGTGGTGTTACTATGATGCTCTATGGTGAGAGCGATAGAGGTCCTGAAGAGGTTGTTCATGAAGCGCTCAACCATCCATTGCTTGATGTGGATATATCCGGAGCAACCGGAGTTCTGATTCACGTTACAGGTGGAAAATACATGACACTTGAGAATGCCTCACAGGTCGTAGATTTGATGACAGCTAACGTAAGTGACGAGGCCAACGTGATATGGGGGGCAAGACAAGATCCCGGATTTGGTGATACAATCAAAGTGATGGCAATCATCACGGGTGTTGGCGGTATGGAAATGAATAATCCACAAATGGCTCCCGACAAATTAGGAGATATGCTTAGACTTACTAAGTCAAAGGGACGTGCTGGTGGCTCGGTTGGATTCCAGCGTTTTGACTAGTCAATCTAATAGTAACATCCAAATTACACCGGTGTTAAGGATACACTATGCGAGGACGTAGTGCTTTGGCAATTTTGTTAGCGATTTTGGTCAGCGTTCCAGTCGTTGGCGGAACCACTGTCGCCATGCAAGATGAAGAACAGAACATGGATCCATGTATGGAAGACCCTGAGCAACCGTGTGCGAATCAGACCATACTATACCTTTGGTCAAACGGACAATCTACCTTCTGGTCTCACTTCAATCAAAACGAAACCGATAATGCTGCTGATAATATGTATTCACAAGAGAAAACCCAGGGCGTGATCAATATTGATGAAAGATTCTCTATGAATCCGCAACTCAATAAAAGGATGAATATGACTGCCGATGGTGAGGTTAGAATTGTTCTAAACATCTATGTCGAAGGCGACTGGACCAACAATAACAATGACGGACCATGCACGAATGACTGCGAAGAATTGAATGTCACCTTGTGGGCTGGCGCTACTGCAATCGTTCGCCAGCACGTGCCACAAGTTTCAACTGGCTGGAACCCTATTACCATTACACACAGAATTACGGAAGAACAAACCCTCTGGGATTCATCTACTGCAAATCCATCGATTCAAATTGAAATGAAGGTCAAGGGCGATAGGCAACAAGGTATCATTCCAGGAACGGTAACTGGAGAGATCGCTAACTTCTCGATTAGACTATCTGGAGATGGCAATACTAGGGTTGAGTTGCCAATCAATCCAGAATCATGGGACGAATCATTCCAAGCAGGCGAAGATGGAATGCCGACTTCAGAAGAACAACCTGGGTTCTTGTTTATGGCCGCTATTGCAACGATGACGCTTGCTGCCGTCTATCTTCCAAACAGAGAAGAATCACAGGAAATCGATGATCGAACTTGAATTTAGAGCTACTGTATTTTGCTCGCCATTTACCAAATTCTTGATACTGCATTGATTGTTATCAAGATCTTGAGGTCCAATAATCACAACGGAAGTGAAGCCATTCTTTGATGCCCAATCAAGTGATTTGCCTATGTTCTTACCACGCAAATCGAGTTCAACACTTTTACCGGCTAATCGGAGTTCTTTAACGACAGATAATACTGCATTTGATTCTATTTTGAAAGGCAGCACGAGCGTGCTAGGAGAAGGCGTTTCTCCAGGAACTACCTCTTGTCGACCCACTCGGTCGGCCTGAGCCTCTAAGGCCAACAGCACTCTATCAAAGCCAAGTCCAAAACCACAACACGGGTCGAGATCTTCAAGACCGAATAAGTGCAGTAATTTGTAAGAGCCGCCCCCTAGAACTTGTCCTTCTCCTCCTAATTCCTCAACATTTACCTCGAAAACCATACCGGTGTAATAATCAAGCCCACGAGCAACACAAAGGTTGACTTTCAAAGATGGAGGAGTAGGAGCAAGATGTTGTAAAGATAACAACAGAGAAGCTAATTCATCAAGAGATTCATGTGATATTTCAAGCCTTGATAGGATTTCTCTGGCTGATTCTAAAGTCTCAATTCCTCCATTTAAACTTGAGAGCTTTTGCAGTTCTTCAACAAAATTTGTATCGATATTATTGCCTGAAAATAATTCTGAAAGCCCATCCCAGTCGGTCTTGTCGAGATATCTCATAGCTTTAGCGACAGGAGATTCTGGTTCACCTTGTTCCGAAAGCCCAATTCCAGTGAGAATATCTCTGAGGATGCCAACATGCCCTATCCTAACCTCATAATCTAGTAGTCCGCATTCCTCAAGCATTCCAATAGCTAAGGACACAACTTCTGCTTCTGCTAGAGGACCGCTTGCACCGATTAACTCAACCCCATATTGAAAGAATTCTCGATACCTTCCCTTCTTTGATTCTTCATATCTGAAGCATTGACCAAAATAGGAAAGTCGGAGAGGTTTTGGAGAAGAACGCATCTCTTCACTTATCATTCGCATTACAGGAGCGGTTAATTCGGGTCTCAGTGTTAGTGCTCTATCCGATTTATCTTGGAATGCGTATAATTGTTTAATTACGCCCGGACCTGACTTTGCAGTAAACAGATCGAGCGATTCAAATATCGGAGTTTGTATACGTTTGAAACCATGAGATATTGCCTTTGATTCCAGCAAATTTTCAAATGCTAAACGCCTATTCATCACACTGGGAATGAAGTCCCTAGTTCCGCGCGGCCTTTGCACCATGTTCGCCACGAAGAGCATCGGGCATTTCACTTCAACGGATAATCCGACGCAAAGATGCACTGTTTCCAGTGTAGTTGAGATTTTCCAGATTATCTACTTTCAGTCAGAATTCAAATCAACATATAACGGCTCAAGTTCTACCAATTTCGAATGCCTTTTTGCTAGATGTTCCCATCCAGGGGGATACTCACCAACTTCTACGATCAACTCGTCTTTTCCGCCGGGTAACATGGAAATGTCCACATCTGCGCCTTCGGGAATATTCCTGAAGAGCGGCCTTTGAACCAGCTTCCGGTTGAAAGCAATGAAACCGATTGCAACTATGCCCCAGAATAACAATATTATCGTAATTCCATTGGGATTAGACGGGTCCCATACATTCGGGGTGTTTGCTATCATATCACCAAAGTATGAAATTATCAATACTGAGAACAGGAATGGGAATGCCAAATACATCAGTATATCCCACCACCTACCAATCCAGATATCATTATCACCTGTGTTAATAAAATCATCACGGAATGCAGAAACACCAATACCAAAGTATCCCTGTAATCCGGGAGGTGCTTCACCTTCAGCGACTTGATGGCGCCACTTTTGGTATCCGTATTTCCATATTGTAAAAGCAATGAACAATCCGCTAAACATTAGTCCATATCCCCATATGTGATCTTGTACTTCAAGGAATTGTGGGAACGCTGTTCCATCGGGTGCAATTGAAATCCAGACAACCGCAGAAGGAAGACCGAATATTAAGATTGCAATCGAAGTTAACAAAACTGATTTTTCTCTCTCGTATCCGTGATCGACAAAGTTTCTCACACACAATTCAACAGTAGAAATCATTGACGTAAGTGCTGCAAAGGAAAGTGCTAGGAAAAACCCTGACATCATTATCCAAGCACCCGTGGCGCCTCCCGGAGCTTGTGCGAAAACTTCTGGCAATGCTAAGAAAGTGATTGCTGAAGAACCACCTGTTACCGTTTCTAGAGGGTTTTCTGATACTGCGAATATAGCGGACAAAACCGTCAAGCCCGCAATGATGGAAATTGAATTATTTGCAAGGCCCATAGTAAAAGCATTCAATGTTGTATCCTCATCTTTTCTCATGTAAACTGAATAGGTGATAGCCATGCCCATTCCAGCGGAACAAGACCATGCTGATTGTGATAACCCGTTAATCCAAATCGCTGGATCTGATAACGAACTCCATTTGACAGTGAACATGAACAAGAATCCATCGAGGCTTCCGTCCGCCATATCCATCCACAGCGATAGACCAAGAGACATGAATAACAATATGAATAGTGATATCATCAGGATAACATTGACTTTCTCAATCGCCTTCGCACCCTTCCATATCGCTAGCAAGGTTATGGCAATAACAAGGAACTGGAAAAAGATAACATTCTCTGGGGATTGAAGAAATTCATTCCAGACAAGTTGGGTATCCACCCCTTCGCCAATTAGGCCATTTGTGACACCAAGTTGGAAATATTTGAGACACCAACCTGCAACGACTGCATAATAGAATCCAATCGCTGTTGATATCCATGCTGTCCAAAGACCCATCCAAGCGAAATTTTTACCGGCAAATATTCTGAATGTCCCGATTGTTCCTGTTCTACTACGCTTACCCAATGCGAATTCAGCAATCACGAGTGGGATAGACCAAGCGAAGAGGAAGAATAACCAAGGAATTAGGAATGTTCCGCCTTCATTGGCTCCAACCATTCTTGGGAATCGCCAAATGTTTCCCGTCCCGATTGCAGCACCAATCGAAGCGAAAATAAGACCTACTCTACCGCTAAATTGGTCGGATTGACTCATGAAGAGTCCTCCAATTCTGCTTCAACCAATTCTGTTGCATCAATTGGTTCCAACAGACCATCCATACTATCTTGATCATCTATCATCATTCGCAAACAAACACCTAGGCCACCCCAGACAAATACTGCAACTGTCACGAACAGGATTGTTGAGCCAAAGGCATTCCCAAAGGCTTCCCTATACGCTATTTTAATTTCATGATATTGAGAAAATGGAGGATATTCAATTTTCAGTGTTCCATCAAGAGTTGAAATCATAGATTTGTAATGCAGGAAACCATTTTCATCGTCTTTAACGTCAAGGTGAGCAACGACTTTGTATCCCTCACCTGTTTCATTGAGAAGTGGGCAAGTTTCCCCTTTTATTACTTCAAAATCAGCCATAGACCAACTTTCAGTGTACCATTCGGTTGGACCAAAATCCGACTGTTGTCTACTGGGCTTTACCATTCTATACATCACGTGGGAATTTTCCATTGACAGGTCTATCGGAAACGCATTATTCAAACACATCTCAACAGGTATTTTTCCATCACTAGGGACAACAACCTGATCTGGAGATTG
>DAZU01000120.1 GCA_002507425.1 Euryarchaeota archaeon UBA53 | reverse complement strand
ACTATTGAATGAGGTTGAAGAGGAATATCAGGCTTCGATAGACATCATCAGGTTTATCGATGACATAGAATCGGGAGATTTACACCATGAATCTACTTGGGAACAGTTGGCAATTCTTGAGTCTTTGATGCTAGAGAACACAAATCTGCGGGACTATCAATACCCATTATTTGGCACTCAAGCAAATAGTGGCATGGCAAGTTCTGCAATTCAATGGCAGCGAATACAAGATCCTATTTCTGCCGAATCGTGGCTAGATAATCTTTCAAGTAGTGTCAACAAAACTATTGCATCTGATAATGAAACAATTACTTCTGAACTGACAAATCTCACGAATTTCGCCTCACAAATTCCTGGGCCAGTTTCTCTCACACATGATGATTTGAGGAATTGGACCTTTCAAGATCCAGGTGTTTGGTTGGATAGATTTGATGCTAAACTAAATCTTACCCTCGACTTGGAATTGATTATAGGCAGACTATTGGAAGTCAAAATGATATTTGGCGATGAAGAGAACATCAGCCAAATTGACGCAGTGATTACCAAATTAACCATATTGAGGCAATTGCAAGAAATAGACTACCATGAGCTAGCATTACAGTGCTTACCCGTTCGTGATAGAGAAACCCCATGGGAATCTAGCGGGCCTGTAATTACCTCATTTGTTGTTGTTACAGAGCCAAAAGATCACGGTGTCGAAATAATAGATGAGGTTCAAGAAAAAATAACCCGGTGGGCAGATGAATTGCAAAGAGATGCTTCAGATGAAACAGGGGATTCGGAAATATCAGTGTTCTCTTTTTCACAATTAGCCACTGGACAGAATGCGAACCTTGGAAAAGAACTTGGGATTCTAAATTCGCTATGCCTGCTTCTTCTAGGATTTATTTTATGGACTAAATTCCGTAGTAAGAGAGACACCGCTAATGTATTGATATTAACCGTTCTAGCCATAATATCAACCTATGGTACGGCAGGGCTACTTACAACTTTGGGAGTGAACTTGGTATTCAATGCAGCAATGAATTCAATTCCGATACTTCTCTTGGCGATAGGTGTTGACTATGGGTTGCATGTAGTAGCGAGAATAAGGGAGGAATTGCAAGATCAGGAGTCAAAGAACCCTTTGGGAAGAAACACATTAAGAGATTTTTCAACGGAAGCGAGAAGACTTGCAATACGCCGAGGAACAATATTGACCTCAGCAGCCTTGATGGTTGCTATTGTTACTGATATTGTTGGTTTTTTATCGTTCAGGTTTTCATCACAGCAATTTCTTGTATCCTTTGGCACCGTAATTGCTATAGGTTTATTTTTCATATATCTACTCAGTATTACCGCACTACCTGCTCTATTAATGCTGATTCCACCAAAAAACCTACCACTCGATAAATCTGGTAAAAATGAAATTGGGCCGATCTCAGAGAAAATTGGTTCTATAACAAAAGCACCTTGGCTCGTGGTTTTTGTCACTATTCTAATTTCAATTCCTATGTTTTATGGGTTTAACCAACTTGATGTTGGGTTTGACACCAGGGAAAATTTTGATGAAAGTGTACCCGTTGTCCAAGATTTCTTTGTTATCGCTGACGAATTTAGAAGCAGCCCTGCTCCGCTGTATGTTGTGTTGGATGGTGATGTTATTACCGCTGATGGTAGGGGGCTATATGATGCAGTAATTTCTGATCTAGAGACGAATCCAAGTGTAACTGACACACCTGTTGGTATATGGAGCATATTAGAAAAATCTAGGGCCACAAATGCGCTCTTAGATTCCAAGATGAGTAATCTGTCAGTGGATGAATCCTCTTACATCGATCTCAAGAATTGGCTGATGACTGAAATCGGGAGGAATATCACATCTGGAAACCTCAACAGGGATGCATCTCAAACAATAATCTCTTTTCAAGCAGCAACCTTAGATTGGCAAGCAACATCAGATTTTGAGACAGAACTAAACTCCGATTTGACAGTACACATTGAGAATGACTACACAGATTACGATGTAAGACTGTCTGGTAGATCATTGATTTTAGCTCAAATTACAGCTGATGTTGCGGAGTCTGCTATTATCTCAACAGCGACGGTTGCGAGTGTGATTTTGATGATGTTAATCGGTATAAATTCGGTAAGGCAAAGAAACGTAATAGACGGTGTCGCTAGAGGATTTGTTACATGGGTTCCCTTGATGGTTGTTGTAGTTTGGGTTTATGGGATAATGGGTTTAACAGGATATCAACTCAATTCTCAAAGTGTCACAATCGGAGCTTTGACACTAGGTTTGGGAGTTGATTATGCTGTGCATTTAACCACTCGTTTGGAGGAGGAGGTTGAACATAATCCATCAGCGAACTCAACAGAGTGGACCACTAAATCAGCTGCTACCACTGGAAGGGCAATGTTTGGTGCAGCACTAACGACAGCTGGAGGTTTTTCCGTTCTGAATCTTTCATCACTTGTTCCCTTGCAGTTGTTTGGACAAGTATTCGTAGTAGCAATTATTCTTGCATTAATTTCTAGTTTAATGGTTTTACCAGCTCTTTACACGCCATTCCTGAAGCGAGATGCAGCAAAAATATTGGCTGAAAGTATTGAAAGCGAGTAATTAAACAGACCTGTCCTCAAGAAGTTCAAGAGGAATAATTTCCAGTGCTTTGATATTGGTTGCCTCTAAATCAACTGGACATGCGGCACCGTTATTGCGTGCGTCTAGCCATGTTCTTGCGCATACGCACCAAGAGTCTCCTGGTTTCAATCCAGGGAAGTTGTATCTAGGGGCAGGAGTTACCAAGTCATTACCTTTTGACCTTGCGAATTCCAAGAACTCTGTCGTTACTATGGCGCAAACAGTGTGAGACCCTCTATCCATCTCATCAGTATTGCAACTGCCATCTCGGTACCAGCCTGTCATGGGTTGGCAAGAGCATACACCTAATTCGTTACCAAACACGTTTTTTTGTGTTGTCATGAGTGTTGCTACGGAATTCAATATTTCAAATTGTGTGTAATCCT
>DAZU01000043.1:69999-87620 GCA_002507425.1 Euryarchaeota archaeon UBA53 | reverse complement strand
AGTGGAGCAGAAATCCTCAAGTTATCTAATTCCTCAACGGTTGCTGAAATTGGTGGTAGAATTGTTGTAAGTTGGCAGTTTGAGGTTGATTGGGACTGGGATGACTCCCAGTCAGTGCTTTGGTCGGTTCAGGCCTACGATGCAAATGGCGAGGGGATGTCACCTGCGATTGCGCAGTCTGGAGAAGCAGGTAATCAAGCAAGTGAAAACGACTTAGAAATAGACTCGTGGCAAATTGCTGACATGTCTGGAAACCTACTTTCGGACGAATTTTCTCCATCGTATCCCTTTTACGCCAAAGCCGGAACAAAGGTTTCGATATCTGGTAGCGTTAAATTCCAAAATACAATTGATATTCGGCCAAAAGTTGATGATTTCGTAGTTGCTGTGACAATCGACGGTTCAGATATAGCCTTGAGTTCATCTGGAGATGGAACATGGACTGGGTTGGTAACACTTCCAAATATGGGAGAAGAGACCAATATAGTACCGTATATAGTCAGAGCAGGCCCAATAACAGGGGCTAATGGGGCACAGGATGAAACATCAACAAACCCAGTAAAAATACTGCTCGATAGTATGTCGCCTTGGGCAAAGGATTTGCTTGTTGACACAGGAAATAGGCTAAAGCCTGCTGACGGGTTTACTTGGGACCCATCCTCGCCACTTAATCTGCAAGTTACAATAACTGATGACGAGGCCTTAGGAGAGGATTTGAAAATACACTATTGGAGAGAGGGAATCGATGATCATAATCTAAACGGATTAGCAGACGAATCTGAATATGAAGTAATTTCAAAGCCTCTTCCAGAGGGATTATCTGGAGAAAGAACGGTTAGCTTTGGAGGAATCGACTTATCAGAAATGGATTTTAATGCTCAATGCTCTATTTACTTCACTAGTCAAGATTTTGCAGGTCATAGTTTGAGGTATGGCGGTTACCCGGGACTAGGTAATGATATGGCAACACTGATTGTCGCAATAAACGAACCAACAACCATTCCGACTGCTGGGATATCATTGGATACAGTAAATGAGCAGTTATTGGCAGGACAAATGCATTCACTAGTAATGGAAATAAATGATGAAAACGGTGTAAATTCGATAGACATCGTTGAAATAAATATGGCTGGAAACCAAGATGACGGTTTTGGTTTAATGGTTTGGGAGCCAAGAAATGGCGACTTTTACACTGGAAATAATTCTCAACTCGTGCTACATGACGTTTCTACAAATTTCATCGGAGATAGCAATTGGCAGGTGTCATGGAATTTTTCCCTAGATTGGAACTTTGATTCCAGCAGATTACAAGAATATTCACTGCCGAGCATAATCGTTTACGATGATGACGAATTGAATCCAGTTGTCGTTATATCGAACATTGGTGAAATACGATGGCAGTTGGATAACAATTTGCAGGTAATCGTTGAAAATATAACCGATACTACACCTCCAATCTCTAAAGCTTCATCAGATCATATATTCGTCCAACCTGGAGATGATCTGACTTTTAATGGTCACATATCGTATCAAAAATCAGGGGCTGTTCTAAAACAAGTTCCTCCTCAGGGTCTCGAGGTTGCGATTACAACTATCTATGGGTCAGAAAATTTGAATTCATACGGCGATGTTCAAACCGGGGGAATGTGGGAGGTTGGCCTTATCCTACCTAGCAGGTCGATTATTGAACCCATCATGAGTGTAGAATATTCAATAACTGGAGTAGTATCTCCCGGTCAAGATATTACAACAACTCAATCACTAATAACGGTTGATGAAATAGCACCGACTGTCCAGTTTTCAACTATACCTTTAGTAATTGATGATGATGAACTCGGATCTCTACAATTTGCTGTAATTGTAACTGACGAAGGTGGATTACCGTCAGGCGGCCTACCTCTTAGTTGGGCGTATCTAAGAAACGGAGTTGCAATACAAGACGGGGCATTAGAATCAAATCTCCCTTTAATTTCTTCTAACGGAGCATCCTATTCCTATGCAGGAAACATTGATTTTACTTCAGGAATGAATCTTTCCTTCCAGCAAGGTGATGAGTTAGTTTGGTGGTTTGATGTAACAGATAAGGCTGGAAATGATGCGGCTGGAACTGGGCTCTCAAGTTTAGATCCGATGCGAACAGAGTTTACAATTCGCTCGTTTGACGTGTCAGTAATCAACATAGAGATAAGTCTAGCAAATGGAAAAGTTCCTAGAGGGAACGAAGTTGTTGAAGGCACTGAGATAGGAATAGTAGTTCACGTCAGAAATCTGGGAACTAAATCTGGAACAGTCAACATATCGTTAATGGAGGACACTGGTGTGCAAAAAGACTGGGTTAACCACGGTGAATTTGAACTATCTCTTTTACCTGGTAGGACTCTTAATACTCCAACAATTCCTTTTGAGACATATGGCTCAGGTTCTCAAGGGCTCTTTGTAAACATAAGCGGTTACGATGTTTGGATTAGCAATTATCTCATGCCCAACTGTTTTGAATATGACGAGGTCGCAAGTTGCGACCTTGGAACCGAGTCAGATATGCCTAGAGTAATTAGTCAGGATGATGTAGACTCAGGATTTAGTGGGATGTCCGTTGTTATAGCAATTCTTGGTTTGTTACTAATCATTGCAGGATTTGCCATTGTAATTCTTATCCGCAAGGATAATGACGATGAAAGCATATTCTATGATGATGATGATGATGATTGGGAAGAGGAGCTTGGTGAAGAAGAATTAACACCCAAAATTTATTCTGAAACCAACTACGGAGAAGGGATAAACTATCAGAATCAACAGGAAGTTACATATGCACACCAACCAAGTAATCAAGAAATTTCTATTTCTGATACGACCGAAGAAGAATAAGCAGTCAAAATCGCGCGTTCTAGATAATAAATCACCGAAATCAATTAAAGCCTGTTTTTCAAAATAGATAGCAGAGAGCAGGTCTCTCTAGATGGGGATGGGATGAAAAAAACGAGCGAGAGCCAAGATAATGCGGCCAGACTAAAAGAATTACAAATACAAGTCGACGATTTGAAAGAACTTGTGAACACACTTCTTTCTGTTATTTGTGAAGAGCCTGATGGTGCAAGTAGTGGTGCATCACCATCATTCGGTTATGGTCGTGCAAATTACTGTATGTGATTACCCTTTGATTACTGTAAAAGGAGAAAGCCTTGCAACAGGTTTTGTTAAACCTGCGGCACTGGATAATTCAATAACCTCGTCGACATCTTTGTAAGCTTCAGGAGCTTCTTCAGACATAATATTGGGAGTATTGGCATGTATTCTTATGCCTCTATTCGCAAGATTCTTTTGGACCTCTCTTCCATCGATTACCTTCTTTGCTTGCGTTCTAGATAGCATCCTACCTGCTCCGTGACAGGATGAAGCAAATGCTCTATTTCCTTCGATTCCCTCTAACAGCCAAGATCCCGTACCCATGTCTCCTGGTACGAGTACGGGTTGGTTTGGAAGTGCTCTTGTAGCTCCTTTTCTGTGGACAGCGCAATTACAATTTTTCCCATGGATCACATGCTCTTCAATTTTGGCAATATTGTGACTTACATCATAAATCAGCTTAGTATCAACATCGATTTCTTTTGAAAGAGCTTGTCTTAATCTATGTGTTAGTGCCGATCTATTTGCAAATGCAAAGTTGGCAGCGCCATTCATTGCATCGAGGTATTGGATTCCTTCTTTGCTGTGAATTGGGGCTGCTGCCAATTGTCTGTCCATAATTTCAAATCCCCACTCATCACATGACCAAACTCCATTCCTGTTTCGATATTTTTCTTCAAGTCTTCTTACGTGATCTGTGCAGACTTGGTGGCCAAGGCCACGACTACCTGAGTGAATCATGCAAACCACCTGGTTTTCAAAGAGACCATAAGGGTTTGAACCTTCTACAGCATCCACGGTTTGCAGTTCAAGAAAATGGTTACCTGAACCCAAAGTACCAAGGGATTTCATACCTCGATTCATCGCTCGATTTGATACTCCTTCGTTATTCTCAAGAGACCCTTTCGATTCGATATTTGCAAGGTCTTCGTCATACGCATAGCCCATGTCTACCATAGCATTACTACCTCTGGATATTATTTCGTCTAGCTCTCGACGATTAATGTCTAATCCACCTTTACCAGATCCACCAGATGGGATTCTTCCGTTTAACCTTCCAGCTAACTTATCGATATTGGGTATATCAGAAACATGACAGTCTAGAGCAATCATTCTGACACCACAATTTATGTCGAAACCAACTCCTCCTGGTGAAATAGAACCACCCTGTTCACCCCATTCAACATCAGTTGCTAAAACTCCCCCTATTGGGAAACCATAACCAAAGTGCCAATCTGCCATCGCCCACGCTTCACCTACAACACCGGGCATAGATGCTATGTTTATCAACTGTGAAATCGACCGACTATCTGACCCCTTATCCAAATGCTCAGGACTTGATACAAGCATAGCATCAACTTTCATCTCATTATGCTTGCGAATTCGCATTAGGCCCTTATTTTCCACCTCAAGGTGGCGCCTCCATGCTTCCTCGCCCATGAAAGTCCGAAGAGTTTCATATATTCATTTATGTCCTATTATTAGGGATGATTTGAAGTTATACCGATATTAGCGTCTATTTACCCGTAGGGTAGGTGAACATGTTGTCGTTACCACCAATCGACCTCAAAGTATTCCACGATAACGGATACGAACGTCGGAAGTGTCGTGTTAGCGGACTCTCGTTCTGGACTTGTGATTTAGAAAGGGATACTTGTGGAGATACTGAAGAAGATGAGTATACGTTTATCGGTAAACCAATAATCGATGGTTTCAGAGAACTTGGAAGAGATTTGAAAGACGCAATGCGAGAAGCATTCATATCTTTTTTTGAGAGATTTGAGCACACTAGAATCGAACCGTATCCTGTTTTAGCACGATGGCGAGACGATATTCATCTAACAATTGCAAGTATAGCAGATTTCCAACCCCACGTAACATCTGGTGAGGTTGAGCCCCCGGCAAACCCTCTTGCAATTTCTCAACCTTGTATAAGGTTGAACGATGTGGATGCTGTTGGTAGATCAGGTCGACACTTGACAACTTTTGAAATGATGGCACATCACGTATTTAATCGGCCAGATCAGGATCGAGTAATTTACTGGATGGAAGAATGTGTCACTTTTTGTCACTCACTATTGTGTGAGACTTTCGGTGTAGATCCAAAAGAAGTAACCTATGTAGAAAACCCTTGGTCTGGTGGAGGAAACGCAGGTCCCGCAGTCGAGGTTATAGTTGGTGGATTGGAATTGGCCACTTTAGTTTTCATGAATCTTAAAGAGGATCCTACTGGTAATATTCAGATCAAAGGGGTAAGTTATAGTGAAATGCCGCTACAAATTATTGACACAGGTTACGGACTGGAAAGATTCTGCTGGGCAGCTGCTGGAACCCCGACTATATATGAAGCAATTTACCCTGAAACCGTATCATGGCTCAAGCAACTAACAGGCTTTTCCGCAAGTATGTTCGATTTAACAAAATCTCAGTTGGATGATTTGCTAAGTGATATGAGTCGATTGTTTGGTATAATGAATATCGAAGTTGGTAGTGATGGAAATCGTATGGAAAATTTATTTATCAAAAAATTAAAAGAAAGAGGACACGATATTAGTCCAGATTTATTTTCTTCAATTACTGAGCCACTGGCAAAGATTTACGCCATACCCGACCACCTTCATGCTGTTGTAAATATGGTGGGAGATGGTTTAGTCCCATCAAATGCAAAAGCAGGTTACCTTGCACGAATGATGGCAAGAAGAATCTTGAGGATGCGTGATGATTTAGGTCTCGACCTGAGTCTTTGTGATTTGGCTTCTCACCATCTTGAATATAATTACTATCCAGAAAGAATGAAGCAAACAACTGAAGGATTACTTACAATCCTTAATGGTGAAGAAGAACGATATAATGAGATGCTACGTAAGGGTCATAATGTTGTAAAAACATCTCTGAAGTCTATACCGAGAGAAATTTCGGAACTTCCTGACGAGTTATTATTCAATTTGAATGACAGTCATGGATTGTCACCTGAAATAGCGGTAAAAATTGCAAGAGAGCTTGGCTGGAATAGTCTTAGCCTAAGGACAGGATTCAACGCTGAAATGGCAGAGAGACATGCTGCGCAGGCAAAGGCAATGGCAATTTCCCAATCAAAGTCCGATTTTAATATCGACTTACCAGAATTGCCCGCAACAGCTGCACTATATTATGAAAACACATTTCAACAAACCTTCGAGGCTAGTGTTTTGGCAAGTATACCACTAGATATCCCAAACAATGACGCTACACACGTAATAATTCTCGATAAGACATGCTTCTATCCAGAGGGTGGAGGACAAGAAGGCGATTACGGAAAGTTAACATCAAAGTCATCATCTTGTAGGGTAATCGATACAAAAAAATCTGGAAATTACGTATTACATCTTTCTTCAGGCCCATTTGACATCGGAGACATAGTTCAAGGAGAAATTGATTGGGATAGAAGGAAGCAATTAATGGATCATCACACATCTGTCCACATAGTAGGAGGAGCAGCAAGAAAATTGCTTGGTCCTCATATTTACCAGGCAGGTTCAAACAAAACCGCTGAGTCTTCAAGACTGGACATAACTCACCACAGACGTCTCAATCGCGATGATCTCAACGCGATTGAGTCAATTGCAAATGAAGTAGTTCAAAATGTTCAAAGAATTGAGAAATTGAGCCTAAATCGAAAAGATGCAGACAGAAAGTTCGGCTTTGACCTTTACCAAGGAGGAGCACCAAAGGGTAGTGAAATTCGAATAATCCGTATAGGAGACCATGATGTTCAAGCCTGTGGTGGAACCCATCATGATGAGCCAAGTCGAATCGGACAGATTAGAGTTGTAAGGTCTAGCGCTGTTCAGGATGGAGTTGAAAGATTACACATTGTTGCAGGCCAATCCGCCATGAATCATGCACGTAGCCAAGAGAATATTCTCAGATTGACGTCCGATGTTTTCCAAGTTCCTTTTGACGAACTCCCTAATACTGCTACAAGATTCTTTACTGAATGGAAAGAACAGAGGAAGCGTATATCATCTCTTGAGGCCGAAATTGTTCGTTTACGGACTAGAGAGAGCGAAAATGGAACACAAGAAGTTGACGGTGTAAGAATCGTGATATTAGAGGTTGAGGGAGAACTTAAACAAATGACAAAGATGCTCAGAGAATTGACTATGGATGTGTCCAAACCAACATTAGCTGTGCTAGGTAGCAAAGAGGGTGGTGGCAAATTAATGGTTGCAACGACAGAGGGAACCAATGCAAGTAAGAATTACAATGCTGTTGATATACTCAAAGCAATTTCACCACATATCAGTGGTGGTGGTGGAGGGCGCCCAACATTTGCTCAAGGAGGAGGTAATAACCCTGATGGATTGGGTGACGCTTTGGAGGCTGCCAAACTTCTCATAGGTGTTTGAGAGCCGCAACATCAAATCCGGATACAGACCTTGATATTGCTTCACTAGGTTCTAACCAAGCGAATTCAGAAATTTCGTTTTCCTTTAGAGACAATTCACTGTCATTACCATCCCAGTTTGCCTGATAGGTAAATGACACAAAAGATACTCCTTCGCTATTGAATATTCTTTGAGTTACAATTGGTGCTTCGTCACTGAGTTCAATGTTGATCCCCATTTCTTCTAACGTTTCTCTCACACAACCAACCGCTGGGTGCTCATCGTGATCCATGTAACCGCCGGGTAAAGTCCAGTGTCCTGTGAAGTGACCTCGCTCAATTTTACCCATCAATACCTTTCCTTCTGAATTGAGCACCATAACCTTGGAAACTAATCGGTGTATAGATCTGTAAATGGCTTCTCTCGCAACAGGATGGACCGCATCGTCGCTTATGCAATCATCTTTCCATGCCCAGTGTTTAGGCCAATCTATTAGTGGATGAGCCTTAGTTACGTTGTGGCCTAAGATATTGAATTCGTTTTTCACTTCCCATCTAATACCCATTCTCTCAACTTCGGACTTGGTTGGGAAGCGATATTCTGTAATCCCTGTTCTATTTTTTTCAGGCAATTGTGGACCATTTCCTGATGGGTCAACAAGCAGAACCTTACCATCGTGCTCCAAATAGAATACATCCGATGGGTGTTCCATATTAACTGCGGGGGACTTTCTGTTGATTAATCTTCAAGTAAGTTCATGACATCAATTGACGGCGAATCCAAAGCCTCAACATCTTTCAGTGCCCTTTCCATTGCTCTCAGTCTTCTTTGTATTGACTCGCCGTCTCCTCCAATTGTGTTTGCTGCCGTATTCAGCTGCTTGTGCAACTTGCCAAGGTGTTCTCCAAATTTCACAAATTCTGTTTTGACAGTTCCAAGGACATTGTATACCTGACTTGCGTTTGTTTCAAGGGCGAGTGTTCTGAATCCCATTTGTAGGCTGTTGACAAATGCAGCTAGTGTTGAAGGTCCAGTCACTACGATTTGGTGATCTCTTTGCAGTGCTTCAAATAGGCCAGGTCTTCTAACCACATCAGCATACAAGCCTTCTGTTGGTAGAAACATTACTGCAAAATCGGTAGTGTGGGGAGAAGCAACGTACTCTTTTCGAATTATCTTAGCCTTGGCAGTAACATTCGATTCGAAAGTTGAGTACGCCTTTTCGATGAGTTTTTTGTCACCTTCTTCATATGCATCGATTAAGCGTTCGTAATCCTCTTTTGGGAATTTGCAGTCTATTGGTAACCATACTGGCTCTTCCATATTCCCGTCTACACCGGGCATTTTTATTGCAAATTCGACTTGACCCTTGCATGCTGGGTGTGTCTTAACATTCTTGGCATATTGGGATGGAGCAAGGATCTGATCTAGTATCCTTTCAGCTTGTATTTCACCCATCGCTCCTCTTGTAGATACATTTGTCAAAACCTTCTTCAATCCGCCGACATCTATTGCTAGAGTCTGCATTTCACCAAGCCCTTTGTGTACAGCTTCCAGCCTTTCACTGACTAGTTTGAAAGACTCTCCGATTCGTTTCTCAAGAGTAGTTTGCAGTTTTTCATCTACAACATTACGCATCTCATCCAATTTCTTCTCGTTTGATTCCTGCAGTTTAGAAATATTTTCACCGACAACAGACAAGTGTTTCTGTTGTTCTTCCCCGAGCGCTTTTTGCACTTTCTGCTGCTCTTCACCTATTGCTTTAAGGATTGTAACAATGGTATCTCTTGAGTCGTTATTGCGCTCACGTATTTCGTTTGTTATTGATGATTTAACGGTGTCTTGAGATTCTTTAATCATCTCTTTAATCTCATTTGTGGTTTCAGAATTATCTGAGTTTCCTTTCATACCTTTGCCTATAAGAAATGCAGCAATCACGAAAATTCCAAAAACTCCGTATGTTAGTGCTTCCACTTGACTCCCTCGCTGTGAATTGGGTGACAGTGGTTATTGAACTCATTGATAAAATTGGGTGAATATTTGAAGTAAGTAATCGTTGTAGGCCAATTATGCGAGTAGCACAATTGAATTCGGATATGTGGGCCATGAGTTACCTTGTTGTATGCGAGAAAACAAAAAAGGCTGCATTAATCGATCCCGTCTGGGACAACCTAGAGAATTATCTGTCTATACTGAAAGAAGGAGATCTAACATTGGAGTATGCTATGGCTACACATACACATGCAGATCACATAACTGGATGTTTCACGCTCGCTAATGAACACCAGTGTGAATATGTAATGTGGAATGATACGCCATCTCTCGGTGTAACTATCTATGTCGATGAGGAGTCCGTGATATCGATGGGCGAAATTGATTTCCACTTTCATCATTCACCAGGACACACTGGTGACCACATGATAATCGAATGTCCCGGACACATATTCACTGGGGACTTCCTATTTACTGGTGAAGGAGGAGTAGGTCGAGATGATTTACCAAGCGGACGAACGCACATGCACTGGCAAGCATTAGATGTTCTCGAAAGATTCTCTGGTGATGTTTTGGTTTGCACAGGACACGACCCTCCAGGCACAGAAATGAAATCTTTGGGATGGAATAGAGAGAATAATTTAGTCTTGAAAATGGAATCATATGAAGAGTATGCAAATTGGCAGGAAACAACATCCGCCAATTTAGGTTACGTTTCCAAAATTAAAACTGCGCTGCCTGCAAATATTTTTGCTGAGGTTCCCGATACCTTACTTGAGAACTCCTAGGAAAGTGGATTCTCCGGTTGTTTTAGGAACTCATCGTGTGCGGTAGGTAACTTAGCCAAATCGGCGAATGTAAGGTTAGTGCCTGGTGCAATTTCTGTTTCAATTCTTTCCGCCATTGAGCACCGAACGTTCAGCAGAATCCGTCCACGGCTTCGAATTAAATCATACGATTGTGGATTAAGCTTCTCGATGGCCTGCATTTCGAAGTTTTTGCGAATTTTTCTACCTCTCCACCAAGCATATCCCCATTGAAATGTTACACCAACTGCGGTCGCAACATAGAGGACAAAAAGAACTGTAGCTGAGAATAATACAGTATTCCCACCATCTCTTGCTTCCGACATTAAGTCTCTGCCTAATAGAAATAATAGTCCAACGCCTATTATCGGAGTAAGCATAGAGTCTAGCCAGTCAGCAATGGGAATTATTCGCCCTCTTGCAGGATCGACCAACACTAAATTTGATTCAAGAGCGGTGGTGATGATTCCAACAATGCTGAGTAAAAGAATGTAAAATACACCTGCTATAGTGAATTCTGCTATAATCGAATCTAAGCGTAACGTCCAGTGAATTATCAGCCACGAGAATAAACCCAAAAATACAACTCTTGGTACTCGGTGGTAGTGCAGTGCAATATTTGATGCCTCTAAGACTTTAGCAACACTGCTGAAATGATCGTTACCTGCATTGGGAATGTGAATAATTTGTTTACCGAACCATGTTTCCAATAACTTGATGATGTTAATCAACAATTTACGACGTATTAGAAAAACCTCCAATATGTAAAGTACAGGTATTCCGAGTAAAATAATTGGTAATGACATAACTGCTATCACAGGTAATATTAACAGCATAGGAGTTAGTAAGAAGTGTGTTATGGTGAGGGGGTAGAGCAAGTCAGTCTCATTCAGACGGGCTCTACTAGGCTTGACGCCAAGTTTCCTAGCCTCATCATCAAGAACTCCTCTAAAGTGTTCAACCTGCATTCCAGCATCTATGATTCTTTGAACGGTTGAACGATATGATCTTTCTGCTGGCCCAACACCAAGTATCACTGTTTGGTATAGCAATTTCATAGGCAAAGCTAGAATCAGTGGTAAAGCCAAAATTCCAATGGCCCAAAATAGATTTTCAGCTTCTACCGCACTGGCCATAGGCAATCCCAAAATGTTTTGATTCAAGAATGTTCATGGACGGACTCAAACTAGAACCTGTTTAATGGCGGAGATTGTAGTTACTGATGGCATGGCTCCCGAAGCCATTGAACTATTGCAAAAAGCAGGTCATGTCGTTACTCTTAAGCATATATCAGAAGCCGATTTGTTGGGTGGAAAATTAAGCAATTACGAAGGCATTATTGTGAGAAGCGCAACTAAACTGACTGGAGAAATAATCGAGGCTAGTGAAGGATTGAAAGTTATTGCACGTGCTGGGGTCGGAGTTGATAATATCGATATTGAAGTTGCGGGTAGAAGAGGAATACCCGTTATCAATGCTCCTAACTCGTCAACGCAATCAGTCGTTGAACTTACAATAGGACACTTACTGTCATCTGTGCGTTACTTACCCCGATCTGACAGAGGATTACGAAATGGTAGATGGATGAAAAAAGAACTCAAAGGCACTGAGTTACGTGGTAAAAGGTTGGGGCTTATTGGTTTTGGAAGAATCGCACAAGGGGTTGCAAATGTTGCAAAGGCACTGGGCATGGAAATACACACCTACGACCCATATCTTCCGAATAAGGTGGCAAAGATGTTTGATGCATATGTTCACAAGTCTGTTGATTCACTTTTCAAGACCTGTACACACGTATCCATTCACTGCAATTTAACGCCGGAAACTTATCATCTTGTAAATGAAAAAAGAATAAGCCTAATGCCGGGGAAAGTTGGAAACATTGTTTGTGGTAATCACATTGTGAACTGTGCAAGGGGAGGTATTGTGGATGAGTCAGCTGTATTGCAGTCTCTAGAAAATGGTAATCTTGCCAGTGCGGCTTTGGACGTATTTGAAATCGAGCCGGTGCCAGAGAATTACGATTTGGTGAATCACGAAAATTTCCATGGAACTCCTCACATCGGCGCTGCTACGCTAGAAGCGCAATCGAGAGTTGGTTTGGATACAGCAAATAACGTCATCAAATTTTTTAAGAACAAGAAACTAGAATCAATAGTTAATCAGAAGTTTTTGAACTCATGATCTATCTCTAAAAGTTACATACACCAATAATATTTCCACCAGGAATAACGTAAGAATGCTACCCCATCCTCCAGATGCATCATATTCGACAGATACAGTAAATTCACCCACGAATGACATTGAATTGGATTTGTCTGTAAATGGCCAAGGATCATCTTCCTCATCATCTTCTTCATCAACTTCTTCTAACGATCCTATCATTATGTGAAATGGATCACCATCCGGCTCCCATTCAAATGTAGTCACTTGGCCAGTGTTCGGGCCACCAACAATATAATTTGCATTATCACAAGATTCCTTAGTAACAATATGGCCATCATTGTTTTCGGCAATCTTTTCCAAAGAATTGAATGTACCAACATCGATTATTCCAATCCATACCGTATCTTCATCCCATGATACATCAACATCAATATCCAACACAGCACCTGATCCAGGAACATCATTGTAAGATTCCTTAGTAACTCCACACAAACCTGCATCTGGTATAGGAACTTCTTCTATTACCTCTTCTCCAGAATAGCCAATCAAAGACGCAATTAACAGTAAACCTACAACACCTGTTAATATCGACTTTGTTCTTGCCATATATCAAATCAGATAACTCATCCTCATAGAACCTTAGGTTTCGCTGTGTTCAATAACCTTCGACTTTGTAGATTATGTATGGCATCGAGAATTATATTGCATTGCGATCTCGATGCTTTCTATGCGGCAGTGGAAACTCTACATCATAATCTCGACTCAAATGTCCCATTAATACTCGGATCAGACCCAAAAAACGGGAATGGGCGTGGAATTGTATCTACATGTAACTACGCCGCAAGAAAGTATGGAATCCGCTCTGCGATGCCTATTAGCGAGGCTTGGAGAAGATGTCCTGGGCCCCCCTATGGTCCTGGACACTATCTGAAATCAACTAGGGGACTTTACTCACGAGCAAGCCGAAAAGTAATGGAAATTTTAGCTAAACATGCAGATAAATTTGAGCAAGCAAGTATCGATGAGGCTTATTTAGATGTTACAATTTCATGCAGTGGAGATTGGGATAGGGCCTTGGCGCTTGCTAAGGAATTACAGACATCGATTAAAGAAAGTCTATCGCTGTCGACCTCGTTTGGAATTGGACCAACGAGAATATTAGCAAAGATGGGAAGCGAGGAGAACAAGCCAGGAGGAATTCATAGAATACTGCCAGACGAGGTTTCAAAGTTTTTTGAAAACCGTTCAGTCAGAGAAGTTCCGGGCATCGGCCCAAAAACAGCAACTAGACTTGCAGAGTGGGGCATACATACTGTTGACGAGGCTGCAAATTATGGGGAAATTGCCCTTTCTAAATTCACTTCTGAAAGATTTGCTGAGTGGATAATTAAAGTTAACGAAGGTGAGACGAGTGACGAGATTTCTCCGTTACGAAGTCGAAAATCAGTTGGTAAAGAAAGAACCTTTGAATCCGATCAATTGGATTCTGAAACGGTTTTAAATCAGCTTAATTCTCTTGTATTGCAAGTCATAAAAAAAGCGAAAGAAATGGGCGTTGCAGGTAGGTTAGCAGAAGTAAAAATTCGCTACAGAGGTTTTGAGACGCACACTCATGGAAAATCCATTCCCGTTGCAATGGATGATGAGATAGTTTTCTCACGTCTAGCCCAATCGCTATTCGCTGAGAACGTAGATTTGGAAAGACCAATACGACTTATTGGATTTAGGTTGGGAAATCTCGAAATACCTCAATCCAGGCAAGTCACCTTAGATATAGATAAATGACTATTCAAGCTTGTGCATTTGAATTAATATTGATTTAAAATCTTTTAATTCGTCTGGAATTATTATACCATGAATTGGTGCATTTAGTGGCAGCCCTGCATCTTTTTTAGTTCTCCATGTAGCGCCATTAAAATCTTCGATTATCTTGGTCAGAGAGCACAAATCGTCATTTTTTACAGTCCGGTTTGGGAAATTTCTGACATCAACTGCACTATTTGAGTATAGAGTAGTGCTGATATGGTGAGTGAAGAATGGACATACTGGTGATAGAGCTGTCATTAAATCACGCACAATTCTGTGAATAGTCCATGCAGCTTTCTTATCATCACCATATAGCCTAGACTTTGACATCTCTAGCCAGTGACTGGGCAAAACCCCCGTTCCAAATGTCTTAAGAGATTGAGTGGCAGTGTATATGTCTAAATCTTTCCACCCATTTTCCACCTTTTCCATTGTTTTGGCAAATTCGGCTAATATCCATCTGTCCTCTATTGGAAGTTCTTCAGGGGCATCATCCAGGTTTGATGGGATTTCAAATTGACTAGCAAATCTAGCAACATTGTACAGCTTGGTCAAGACACCGAAGTATTTTGCTTCTATTTCTTCTGGATTTATATGGAAATCATCACCAACTTGAGCATCACAGGCTTTCCATAATCTAAAGCATTCAGACCCAATTTTGTTTGCTCGCAGTTGCACGGTTTTGTCAGGACCTTTAACCTTCCAAGAACCAGTTCTTCCTCCTGCACCACACTCCAAAACACTATCGGCATCGATACCATTTCCAAGCGATTTTGACATTTTTCTGCCCCATGGATCCATTCCTAATCCGTCGATCCAAACATGTTTGAATCCTGGTTTATCCAATAATAAGGCACTCTTCAATAGCGTGTAATAAAGCCACGTTCTAACAATCTCTTTGCCTTGCGGTCTTATTGCTGTTGGGAAGGATTTCTCGAAGTTATCCATATCATTCAAATAACCGGAAACAAACAAATTCGAATTACTTGAGTCCATCCATGTATCGAATACTTTCTCTTCACCGATTACCTCGCCGATGGAATCTTTCATATCGCAAAATAATCCTAAAACCTCCCTGCTTTCTCTATCTAAAACCTCGCTGTTTTCAGGGGGACTTTCTCTCCATGGCTGAACATATGAACCGGGTGGAGCACAGATAACTTTGCTACCGTTATCACAATACCAAATTGGAATTTCTGTATGATACCACCTTCTTCGACTAATCGGCCAATCAATCGAGATATTTTCCATCCAATCAAGCAGGAATTGTTTATTACGTGGGGGGTGGAATTCAATTTCATTAGTTAGTTGTTCGATACGGTCTAAAACATGGGTTTGCTTAACATAATACTCCTTAAGAAGGATTATTTCAACAGGATTTTTACCCCTTTCAGATACTGGCACTTCCTGTTCTTTTTCCGTAATGCTATCAATCAGATTATTTTCATCTAAGTAGTTAATGATTTCAGCCCTAGCATCTATAACCTTCATCCCACTCAGGGGACCAGAGATTTCTGTCATACATCCCTCTAAATCTATCGCTTGAAATGGCGTCAATCCAAATTCTCTGAACACTGAAACATCGTTTTGGTCACCAAAAGAACATACCATCAGTATTCCTGAACCGAAATCGCTTTTCACCGAGGGGTGGGTTCTAATTTCCACCTTCTCTTCTCTACCATTTACCGGAACCGGTAGGATTGCATGTTTGCCGATTAGGTGTTTGTATCTAGCATCATCAGGATGAACAACAACAACTCCACATGCACATATCAGTTCAGGTCTAGTTGTTGATATTATCAATTCTTTATCATCCTCAGTTTTCCATTTCACATCTACAAGCTTAGTTCTTCGATTCTTCCGCTCAACCTCTGCATCCGCAATTGTAGTACCCTCGACTGGATCATATATGTTGGGCCGCAGGTCTTCAATTATTTCACCACGTTTGAAGAGGTCAGTGAATATCGCTTGTGTAACCTTTCTGTAATCCGGTGAGTCGGTTAGGTATTCATTTTCAAAGTCCATAGAAAGGCCAACCCTTTTTGCAGTATGTCTCATAGACTGTGTGAATTCTTCGATAGTTTCTTCACATAATTTCAAAAATTCTGATCTATCATACGTCTTCATTTTACGTTTCGTATCCTTTTCAACAGTAAATTCGACATTTATTCCATTACGGTCTACTCCCCATGGAAATTTTACCTCTTTTCCAATCAATCTCTGAGATCTGGCTATAACATCAATCATGCTATACTGGGCAACAGCGCCAATATGCCATGTTCCGCTTGGGTAAGGCGGGGGAGTGTCTATGACAAAAATTTCTTTTCCTGAATCTGGATTAAAGCCGTAGCGATTGGTATATTGCACATCGTCGCTGTAATGCTCTTCCTGTATTCTCTTCTCAAGGTCGATTGACCATCTTTTGTCTGGTAGTTTAGGAGATGGCATTTTGCTCACCGGCCCTGAGTGCGTTATCCTCACAGGTCCATTATACCCGTGTAGGACTTTACCTTTGAACTGATTGGATGATGGATATATGATATCTCAATGGGCATTATTCAAATGTTGTAACCGCAACCACCCACATGAGGGGCATCACAGTGGAAGATGAATCCAAGTCTGGCGATGACTCGTCCTCGCTACAAGAACGTCTTTTCCGTATTACGAGGCATGGGCAAGAAAGTTTGACTAACCGAGTCAAGGAATGGGATACGAGAAAGACTATTGAAGCTGTACTTGATGCCCCAAAATCTCTTCAAAGGGAGTGGCAAAAACATGGAGCTACTGGAATTTTAACGAAATTCCCAATAATTATGGTTGTATCGTGTTTGATGGCTTCGGTTTTCTTTGCATATCACTCTGGATTTGTAGATGGGACTTCAATTAAACCCGGAGACGATCCCTCTCTAAATGTAAATGGTGACTTAGATGTCTACCTCCCCGAAGGTTCACCTGTCCTAGAAAGCATTCAAGAAGTGGAAGAGAATTGGTCAACGAATGTAATGATTGTGTATATCGATTCTCCAGAAAAACCTATTGACGATCGTAGAATACTGCAAGAAATGTCGTATGTGGAAAGTAAACTTAACCCTAGACTATCAGACCCAACAGATGACGTGATTTACGCCCTATCTTTATCGACGGTTATCAAGGAGGTTAATTCCAGCCCTGCAAGGATAGAAGATGCTTTCATTCTTGAACTCGCAAACTCTGCTTGTCCTGCGGGAGAACCAGATTGTGTTGTGAAAGATATAGCTACCAATTTAGAGGAAACATTAGATGTATTTGATCCCCTTATTGGAGAATATCGTATTCCCTCCCAAACCACGATTGACACCATAGTAAACGAAATGTATGAAGA
>DAZU01000043.1:33929-69592 GCA_002507425.1 Euryarchaeota archaeon UBA53 | reverse complement strand
GTGATTATATTAGCAGTTGATGAAACTAAAACCGCCAAGGAAGTAATAGAAAAGACACAGAAAATTCTTGACAACATCTCTAGTGAATTGAGACCATGTGAATACGATCAAAACGGGGAACCAATAGGAAATGATGCATGTAATTGGGATGATTTAGGTATATCCATGACATTGACAGGACCAGTCCCTATTACAAATGCAGTTACTGAGTTTTCATTCAAATTATTTTGGCAAATTTTCCCATTAGCAATTGTCTTAGTTGCATTAGGCCTATTCGTATTTCACTCTGATGTATTACAAACCGGCTCTTGGCGCCCAGTTCAAGGTTTCAAGGTGGTAGTCATAGCAGGACTTCCGACTTTATGTTCAGTTTTCTGGACTTTGGGTATAATGGGATACAGTGGGTATGAAGTGACTATGACAGTAATTATAGTCGGGCCTATATTGCTAGCATTAGGCGTATCATATGGCTTACACATTACCAACCGTTACGCTGAAGAAACAGGAACCAAAGATGAAAAAATACGTCAATCACTTGCTTCAACCGGCAGAGCTGTGTTCTTATCCGCTGTTACTACTGTTATAGGTTTCATTTCACTTACTTTTACACCAATGAAACCTATCGAAACAGTAGGAATAGCATTGTCAGGTGGTATTGTAATAGTTTACTTTTTGACAATGGCAATGGTACCAAACCTAACGCTTCTGTTAGACTTACGTAAGCCTAAACATCCTCCCCTTCCAGTTTTTGAAAAAGTAGTTCAAGTACCCATAAAATGGTCAAAAGGAGTTATTGCAATATTTATGGTAATGATTTTCATTTCAGGATTCTGGGGACAGGAAAACGTTGAAGAAAACATCGATCTACTGGGAATGGCCCCAGAAGACGAGCCTTCTGTTGTGACGATGAAGGAATATTCTAGAGATTTCAATGCTGGTCAGGTTGGTATGGTTCTCATAAAAGGAGACATTTCAGGAGATGCTCCCGTTGAAGAAGACGAACCAGTAGAGAAACTGTTAGGATTATCAGACCTTGAAAACGAAATCAACACAATTGATGAGACCAATGCGGTAAGTATTGTATTCTTGATGAAATCTGTTGGTGTGGGTGGAAATGTTAGTGGAACTCCCCTCTGGAATTTAACCGATAACCCACTGGTTCCAGAGGATATTAAAGATGCCCTTGAGCCATATATCAATAGACAATTTTCGGAGGACGTAACTTTTTGGGAAGTTTTGACAGCACCTCGTGCAAATGGGACAGAAAGTGTTGTAGCGGAGAGATTCCTGTTAAACGTATTTTACTCAAGCTTGACGGATGAAACCAGAGGATTGTTCATATCGGATGATTACAGTCGGAACCTGATATACGTCGATATGCCGTTCGTGCCAGTTGCTGAAACCTCTGAAGCTGTTAGCTTAGTCAACGAATACGCTTCTAGAGACTATCAAGGAAACATATACGCAGGCGACTTAACTGGAGTTGCTGCAACAGCCATAGCTGTGAATGAATTGATTGTTGGCAGCCAATGGTCTTCATTAGGATTTGCTGTCATACTTACACTAATGACACTAGCAATTGTGTTCAAGGACATTCGCTTTTCAATCTGGACTACTTCTCCTGTCATCGCAACCGTTGCTCTACAATGGCTGGTTATGTGGCAAATGGATGTTAGTCTATCACTTGTAACTGTAATGATTGGTTCAATTCTTGTAGGGGTAGGTGTCGATTTCTCAATACATATATCAAATCGAATAAGAGAGTTAGGTGGTGGTATTGAGGCTATCAGAACTTCGACAGTAAGTACGGGAATGTCGCTGTTTGAAGCAGCAACTGTAACTACATTAGGAATGGTAACTGCGTATCAAATTCCAATTCCTGAGATCAAACCATTTATCACAGTAATCATAATTTTGCTTTGGATAGCTGCCGCTAGTGCCTTGATTTTGTTACCTGCGATTTTTGTTTTGTTAGAAGAGATAGGAATTGGTTCTACAGGTGGCACCAGTTCAATGGCGAGAAAATTAGGTCTTGGCAAGGTTTCATCACGCGGTGACATCGATGTGGTCGATGCTACCCTCATTCCCGACAGAGGCGATGCATGGTGAACTCTAAGGATGGACACCCCTTGGTATTAACATGACCCGCTACTGGTTGATGAAATCTGAGCCCCATGTTTATCCATATTCACAGTTAGTTGCGGATGGTTCGACACACTGGGATGGTGTTAGAAATTATCAAGCTCGAAACATAATGAGAGATGATATGAAAGTAGGAGATATGGTCTTGTTTTATCACTCGAATACCAAACCTCCGCATGTCGCAGGTATTGCAAGAATCTGCCAAGAAGGCTACCCTGACTTTACTTCTTGGGATACAGATTCAAAGTATTATGATGAAAAATCAACCCCAGATAATCCACGTTGGATTATGGTAGACATTGAACCTGTGAAGGAGATGAAAATGGTAAGCCTCCCTGATATCAAATCTAATGAATTGTTAAGCGATATGCCATTAGTTCAACGTGGACAGCGACTATCGGTGCAACCAGTATCTAAGGTCCAATATGAAGAAATTTGCAGAATGGGTGGAGTTTAATGATCCCGGTATCGTCTCGTGCATCAAAAATTGAATATGCCATCAGAGATGTAGTTGTTCCAGCAACTAAATTGGAATCTGAGGGACATAAAATAATCAAATTGAACATTGGCGATCCGATTGCATATCCCGGATTACCGACACCAAAACATATGATTGACGCCTATAAGAATGCATTGACTGATGGTAAAAATGGTTATTCCCCGTCATACGGCATACCAGATTTGCGCTCAGCAATAGCAAAAGACGAGGTTAGGAAAGGTTGGGATTGTAAAGCAGACGATGTTTATGTTTGTCACGGCGTGACAGAAGCGCTTCAGATAATATTTGCAGCGACCCTTGAAGAAGGAACAAAAGTCCTTGCCCCTGGACCACATTATCCTCCCTACATGGCGTATCCACAAATGTTTGGAGCTGAAACTATCGAATATTCATTAAAATCGGATGATGGCTGGGCAATCGATTTAGACGACATTGAAAACAAGATGGACGATAGTGTTCGCCTTTTAGTGTTGGTTAATCCGAATAATCCAACTGGAAATGTGACAACCGCTGAAGAAATTGATAGTGTTCTAAAAATTGTGAAAAAGTGGCCAAATTGCATGATTATCGCTGACGAGATTTATGATGGCCTCGATTTTACCAATAAGCACGTTTCAATAGCATCCCGTTCAAGCGATGTTCCTGTATTTGCTCTTAATGGTGTTTCTAAGGTATACTATGCTCCTGGTTGGAGAATAGGTTACCTTGCTATGCATGACCCAACAGAGGTCATGCTCGATGTCAGAGATGGAATAGAGCGCTTACTAAGATCTAGACTATGCGCAAGCACCCCTGCACAAATTGGTTACCTTGCTGGATTAGAGCAGGACAGGTCTTGGATGGTTGAATACGCATCTAAGGTCAAAAGGCGTCGAAATTTATGTCTAAAACGCATAGCAGAAATCAAAGGGCTCGAAGTGGAAGCTCCCGGAGGCGCGTTTTACATTTTTGTAAGACTAACAGACGAAAAATGGGCAAATGATGACAAAGCGTTTGTTTTACAATTGTTGGAAGAAGAAAAAGTTCTTGTTGTTCATGGTAGTGGTTTTTCCCCAAGAAAAGGAAATGGCCATATTAGAATCGTGTATCTTGCAGATGAAGACACTCTGAATATTGCTTTCAATAGAATCGAGAGTTTCTTGGCCCGTCATCGTCTTAATAATAACTAATTGTAAATAAAGAAAGGGAATTAATATGCGGCGACATATACTGTTATCAATCGCCTGTGTGACATTGTTACCGGTTGTTAGTGCCAGCACAGTAGTCAACCCTGCTGATCTTTCACTATCACACTTAATTCCTTTCTTAATTGCTTTTTTCACAGCGTTATTATTGTGGAAATGGATGATTCCGACACAGCTCTCTAGTCTTCAAGTAGGGTTTGAGATTGATGATGGGCTGTATGAAGTCCATAGTTTAACCAAAGGAAGAGGAGGAGTAAGGAGATTATTGAAACTCCAGAATGTAGGATTTGGCATTGCCCTGTATATGATGGCAATGACTGGTGTTCTTCTTATGATTGCTGAGTTAGTATTTGAGCCAGAAGTTTACTATTTACCTAATCTACTTTTAATTGGTTTATTGATTCTTATCCCTATATTTATATCTCCTTGGGAATCACTTAATGGCCAATTAGTTGGAAGGAGGATTGATATTGGAAAAAACAAACTCCTGAGATTATTTTTTAGGAGGAGTGGAACACTTATCGGTTTATTCGTCGTTTCACTAGCGGTTTATTTTTTACTAAAGCCAAGGATATCAGACGATCAACAGCCGATTCTATTAGCAGTGTCTTGCTTAGTATTCATGGGCCCTACGATTCTAGCGTATGGAAGAATAATGGGTGCTTCTTGGAATATGCTCATTATTGGAAAATTTAGAACATGGTTAGGTAGGCCAAATCCAATCGATGCAAAGAAATTAGGATTTATCGGAAGAGCGTTTGCTTTCATACTTATTCTGTTCCTTTTGACAATGCCTTTTACAGCAATAAATGGTATAGTGACGGTGATTCATGTAATGCTAAACGACCCCGATAATTCCCAAGAAATACTGAACTATGGAGGCATATTGGGTCATCAGGTCTATTTGCTAATCCAAGAAAATCCACTGCTCGCTGAGTGGGAGGCATTGAAAAGCCTACCAGAGGTTTTAGCAGCCTACTTATCACTTAACATTGCAATTATTGGGCTTGCTTTCATATTTGAACTAATTAGAAACCTGTTCTTAGGTGGCCAAGCATTTGGCGGACTGGGAGGTGTTCTACTTGCAACTCCTAGAGAGATTCGTTCTGAAGACAAAGCACAAGCGAGAATTCTATATTTCGCATTTGCCGGTTTCAGTGGCTACACCGCATTACTGCTTATGCTGGTTTGCTACAAAGAATTTGGAGGTTTAATGCCATTTATTGATTATTTTGAATCAATAGGTTTCGATGAAAGGAATCGTTTGCTGGTAACGTGGATATTTATTGCAGTTGGTCAGACAATATTTTTGTTAACTTGGGTGTTATCTATTGCAAAATTTAATCCACTTCGTAATCTTAAGTTTGACCTAAATCCTGACCAGAGAAGAGAAGGAGCTATTCTGAGCGGTGGAGGTAATTGGATGTCAGACCTAGTCGCAGAGGCAGGGCTGAAAAACGACATCGATTCTCTTATTAGATTTCAAGATAGATCGATAGGTGAAGATGAGGCTATTGTGCGTTTAGCAAAAAGCAGGGCTAGAATGGTTGAAATGGCTTTGAGAGGGCTCTGGCCTAATGCAATAGAGGAAGCAAAAAAAGTATTAGCTCAAGGTGGTGGAGAAGACGATGAAGCTCGCATGATTATTGCCGCAGGACACATTGCATGTCGAAGGTTGGATGCTGCTAGAGAGGCCTTGCACAATTTACAACAATCAGAGGGTTACGATGAACCAGAGCTACTTGCTTTTATTTGTGAATGGTTCGATCCATGGAACGGTTCGGTAGATGAGGATGACATATGGGACTGGGAAAACAACTCCTGTATAGACCATCTCAATGACCTGATGCGTATGCTGCGTAGTTGGAGTCCTCAGCCTGTTGACGGTGCGTTGCACAAGGACAATCTTACTGTAAACGCACGCCTATCCCACGTTGCTCTTTTGAGAGCACAGAATCGTCACAAAGATGCAATGGATACAGCCTTGAGGCTTGTTAGGGAGTATCCCTTGATGGCTAAACCCAGAATCGCTGCTTGTCTTTGTTTGATAGATAAGGGAGAATGGCACAGTGCATTGAGTGTCCTTGACGAATTAGAGGAAACTGATGGATATGATCCAAGAGTCAAAGCATTAGCGAATATCCTTGGACGACCAAAGAGACAAGATGAGCAAGATTTGGAAATTTCATTAACTAAGCCAACATCAAAATCTTCTAAACGATGGATAGACGATGCACCTGTTAATCCTATTGCTGCTCTGATGGTAAAAGGAGGCGTTGATGAAGCACTAAATGCGAATGTCATGGTTACAGCAGCCAAAGCAGTTGACAGGAAAATGACACCTCGTTATACATCGAGTATCGTTTCTGTAATATTTAATTGGGGTGTTTTGACTCCAATCTGGGTTTTGGCTGGAATATACGCATATGGTGAAGTCGGAATGTTTGAAGGTCTTTCAATTGGAATTGGTGCGATATTTTTACATCAAAGCGCTCGCAGATTCAGGAAGCAGCAAAAGCGTGTCATACGACATAGAGATCAAAAAGCGATGATATCCTACGCAAAAAGAGCAAAGAGGCACAAAATAAACCTAAGTAGATCAGAATTACCAGTCGGCACTCATCTATTATTGTCTGGAATGTTACTGACAATAAACGGGGTTGTATACGATGTAGGGCTCCCAGGTTGGTTAACAAATTACGTACCCAAAGAAACCGAAAGGTCCTTGAAACCTAAACTAGCTAGAAGGGCAAATAACATGAAACGCGAAAAGGACGCTAGAACGACAAATCTTTCTCCGGGTTGGTGGCTTAAAAGGCCGAAGGAGGAAGGAAGCGAAATACCCGCTATGGAGCGTTTGGTCGGGCCAGTCGCTTACCGAGGTAGGTCTCAATTAATTCAAAGAAAACTTGGGCGTGCGGGAAAACCTCTTGGAAGATCGCAATCTAAAACGAACATCATGTCTACGGATCTGAGGCGAAGAGGAATACCTCACAACACAATAATTTCAGAAAAACAAGCAAGAGCTATGCGATCTGGAGGACCTAGACGCCCATCATGATAAGTTTAGCAAAATCATTTATTGCAAAATGTCAAAGGCCTGCCATTAAACCGTAATGTTATGGTGGAATTGGCTGGAGCATGGAAGGCGAGCTCTAAGAACTCAAATAAAGCAAAAATAGTGATGGATGCAGTTCGAAACAGTGGCTCCCTCTACAGAGACGGGTTAGGAATGATTGCTAGCGAAAATATTGTTTCTCCAATGGTTCAGAAAGTTGTGGGAAGTGATCTACATGGTAGATACGCAGAAGGTCTTCCATTCAAGAGATATTACCAAGGTTGCGGGGACTTTGACACCATCGAGGATTTAGGGATTAATCTAGCAAAGCAATTATTCAAAGCACCGTTTGCAAACATCCAATCGATTAGCGGGACGGTATCCAACATTGCTACATTAAAGGCGATATCAAACCCTGGTGATGACATAACAGCAGTATCAACTGCAGATGGCGGGCACATATCTCATGCTAGAATGGGGGCAGTTGGGCTAAGAGATCTAAACTTATCCACATACCCGTGGAATGAGGAAAGGATGGAACCAGACATTGATGCGTCTATAAAATTGATACACGATGTTAAGCCAAAAGTTGCCTTATTTGGACAGTCCGTGTTCTTATTTCCTACACCGCTTGAAGATTTAGCACAAGCAGCCCACGATGTTGGTGCCAAAGTGATGTATGACGGTGCCCACGTTTTGGGATTGATTGCAGGCGGCTGCTTTCAAAACCCTTTGGAAGAAGGCGCTGATATTATGACTGGATCATCGCATAAAACATTTCCAGGCCCTCAGGGGGGTTTGATTTTATCATCTAGCAAAGACGAGAAATTTCAACGCAAATTAAACAATGCTATTTTCCCGGGGACATGTTCTTCATACCATCTACATCACGTTGCGGGTAAAGTAATTGCACTAGCTGAGTTTATGGAATATGGTGAAGACTTATCTAAAAACACCGTAAAAAATGCTAAGGCTTTAGGGGCAGCGCTTGCCTCAGAAGGGTTTGATGTTCTAGCAGAATCAAGAGGTTATACTGCATCGCATCAAGTATTGACTCGTCACGGTTCTTTGGATTCAGGAGCAGGGGCAAAGGCTGCGGATTTGTTAGAACAAGCGGGAATTATCACCAACATGAATATGCTTCCAGGCGATACTAAAGCAATGAGTCCGTCCGGGCTTCGCCTTGGTGCACAGGAATTGACTAGAGTGGGTATGGGAGTAGACGAAATGAAGGATGTCGCTAGATTTTATTCACGAGTTTTGATCGATAAGGAAGATCCGTCATCTGTTAAAAGCGATGTGAAAGAATTCAAATCTGAATACCAAACAATAAGATATTGTTTCAATGAGGATGAATTGAGTGGCTATCCGCTGTGATTTATATGCCTTTAATCGATGAGTCAGAATTAAAACTAGATTCGGGACTTATGCAAACTCTTAAAGAAAATTTTGGTTTTTCTAAAGGATTGATTATCGACAGTAGTGGCAATTCTTGGCAACTATGGCGCTGTGATGAAATTGATGCCTGGTGGAGACTATTCGAGGAAACAATAGATGCTCCAATGGGTAGGAAATTGGCTAATGCCGGCTGTGATGAGGAAGAATTTCTATTGCAGAACGGGCAATTAGATTTTGTTGGCCTTTTCAGCAGAAAAAAGGCCTTCAGGGCTATGAAATCCCGATGGTTAATGCACGGATGGGGTGAGCCAGATGTTAAATCGAATAGTTTCATTACGCGAAGTTTGAATCCTTTAATTGCAGGTGTTATGCAGGCGCAACTGGAGAGAATAAACGGTGAAAGGTATCGAATGCGGTGGGAGCAGAAAAGTTATGGCTCCTGTTTTTTGTCCTTAGAGAAATCAAACAACACCATACCTGATTCAAAAAAAATTGGAAGTCAATACAAGCCAGATGAAGGTCTTAATATCGAGGTTGAGTATGGTTGGAAAATTGATGGTGTCGAGTATCACATGCTTGCCTCAGGAATTTTCATGCGTTTGCAGGGTTTTTGTGGAGGATTAACTGCTAATTTATCTGACGATGATAGATCATGTTGGCCTGATTTGGATGATGGCTTTATTTCAATAGCCAATGCTAGCAAGGAATTATTCATTAATGGCGAAGAGATATTTCTTGCTGCTGATGAAGATGGCTGGAAAGAGAGCTGCAATTCTATACTTGGTAGTAGAGGTTTAGGTTCACCTCTTAGCGTTTCATCAATCGATGATAATGGCGGAGTGCAACTAATCTTCAAAAATCTTCCCACTCCTTCAATTGTAACAGGTATGCTTGCTGGAATGTGGGTAAGATGCGAGGGGAGACCAGTAAAAGTTAGTTTGGAATGTGATGACGATCAAACAATTATTACATTACAATGTAAATACGAAATCGGTTGAAATATCACTTTTGATATAATATACTTACAAATCATATACCATCAAGGTTTATTTGTAGAACAGTGGTGGATGTGTTTAGATTAGCTCTAGGAGATTCTCAACATGTCAATGTCACACAACCAAATGGCTTACGTTGCAATTGTATCAACCTTAATTTTCGGATCACTATTCGTTGGAGCTACTGGTTTCTTTCAAACAAGCGAAGGAGCCGGAGATTTTGATCCCGCATACGAAGATGATTTGATTGGAGAGGGAACTGGACCAATAACTGATTCTGGTGATGATGATAATGATGGTCTAAAGAATGTTGTTGAAGATTTGATAGGAACGGACAAAAATGATAACGATACCGATGATGACGGACTTCTAGATGGTTGGGAAGTTGAAAATGGCCTTAACCCTCTTGATAACGGAGAATCTGAAGAGGAATTAAATGACGCTAGTGGTGGCGCATCTACCGATGCTGAAATTCAGGAGGAAGATGATTCATGGCCTGACCCAGATGATGGTCCAAAAGGCGATCCTGACAGAGATGGCCTAATCAATGAAGTTGAAGCGGAAGAAGGAACTAACCCAAGATTAGCAGATACAGATGGGGATGGCCTTAATGATAAATGGGAAGTAGAGTACAAGAAATTTGTTTTTCATCCCGAGCGTAATTATACATTATTCGATCCATTATCTGCAAACTGGGATTGCCCAGAATTGACAGATTTATTGAAATCCGGAATAAGCAGTTTCTTTGATGGAAGTAATGACCTAGGGAACTGGGAGGATTTAGCAAACGCCGATAATCAACATTCCTGTGATCAGGTGCTTGATTCTGACGATGACGGATTGTTCAACCTTCAAGAGGAAAAATACGGAACGAACCCGCTAATGGCTGACTCAGATGGAGATTTGCTTGATGACAAAGACGAAATTTCTGAGTCTAACATAAATGTAAAGAAAGCAACTGGCCAAAATTGTGGAATGAGTCTACTAGATGAAGTTAGTAGGACTGCGCCTTTCGCTTCCTTTGCAGCTGATGGACTCGCTTGGTTCAAGCAAGATATGGACGGAGATGGCCTGATGAATGGGCCCTCAGATTGGGATACTGACGGAGACGGGATGCCAGATGGGTTCGAATTTTGCTTTGCACATGTCGCAGAACATCCCCAAACTGGAACAGCAATTGCTGCATCCCAACTATTAGATCCTGCCAACAATTCTGATGGGTATGGAGACTGGGATGAAGACGGTATGAACAACATCGAGGAATATCAAGTTGCTTTGATATTTGGTGAAGAGAAATTTACCTCGCCATGGCACAAAGATACTGATGAGGACGGTATGCCAGATGGATGGGAAGCAACAAATGGACTTGATCCAAGGGATGGTTCAAACGGAGATTTAGACCCGGATAGGGATGGATATGATGCTGACGGAGACGGATTAGTAGTATTCTCAACATTAGAAAACATAGCCCTTGTAGTTGCAATCGACGTTGAACTTGATGACTTTGTTAGCGTTAACCAAACAGTAGCTAGAGCAAGAATTACACTTTCAGGAGGCAATCAGCAAGTGGTTCCACTACTATCCCCCGTCGAAGGTTATGTTTATGCTATCAATGTAGAAGTAGGTGACACAATAGAAAGCCGGCTAGATGTGTGGGTTGAGATAGTAGAATTAGATGAAATGTTCACCAATTTGATGGAGTACAATGCTAGAGACTCAGATAATGATGGGATAATTGATGGAAGGTCAACAGATCCGATGAATCCTGACACAGATGGAGATGGATTGAAAGACGGAATCGAGGTAATTGGTTGGGATATTTTAGTTGTCAATCGGGGTGTTCAAACAACTCGGGTCACTTCAGATCCTGGACTTTGGGATACTGACGAGGACGGCCTATCTGATTTCAAGGAATTCAATGACGTATGTGATACTGGTTCCAACGCATCCAATGCAGATACTGATGGGGATGGTTTAGGAGATCAAGCCGAAGCTTTGAATGGCTTTACATGGTATGGTGAGGAGTACTTCACAAGCCCTTGTATGTATGATACTGACAATGATGGCCTTGAAGATGGTGAAGAAGTAATTCTAGGTCAAGATAATTTCCTCACCCACGCAAATAACTCAGACACAGACAGTGACGGCTTGATTGACGGTCACGAGGTTTTGTTCGTTCCCCGCCCATTCCAGAATCCTACAAATCCATTAATCAATGACACAGATGCAGATGGAATGCTAGATGGCTGGGAAATGCAAGTAGAATCAGTTGAGGATAACTCAAGGTCCCACTCACTTTGGGTTTCAACCGATTTGTGGTTACCACCAGGATGTGAATCGATGATTGAATGTGGTTTGGATGAGGGTGGTTATGCCTGGAAGAACTGGTTAGGCGGGTTTATCCTCGAAAAGAAATACGAAATTTATGAAATGAATTTAACTAATTTCAATACTCCTAACAATGCACTTTGCAGCTGCAATGGTAGATGGGCGTTAGATCCATCAGAAGGTTCGATGAAAGATGATACATATGATATCGATAACGATACATTAGCCAATGCTGCTGAGGCTCCCGATCGTTGGGATACCAATCCTGTTGATGATGACACAGATGGTGACCTGCTACCTGATGGATGGGAAGTGAAATACTCTGAACAGGCTCTTATTATTGGTTTAGTAGATAATGCAACGTATGAAGTCAATGGAGCTCGAGGAATAATGGACCCCTCATTGAAAGACTCTGACGGCGACGGAATCGATGACGGAATGGAAGATCCTGATAATGATGGATTAAACCGAACGGGATTAATAGCAAAATATTGTCCATCCTACAATGATCCACAGTCAAGCAACTGTCACATTAACCCTGATACTCCTGAAGGGAAAGCCTTCTTTGACAATTTAGAGAATTACACCAGCTATGAGGAATTCATAAACGGAACAAACCCAATCACTAATGATACTGATGGTGATGATTGGGATGATGGTCCCGAAGTTTACTATCAGGATCACGATGATGATGGCATGGCAACAGGATGGGAGTATTATTTCAACTTCGACCCATTTGATAATGTCGATAGAATGGTTGACACAGATGGTGATGGGCACATCAATTACTGCGAATATAAGTGGGATACAAATCCAAGAGATATCAACAGTTTCCCTGGTCAGGGACAACTATGCAATGCGTTTGAGGAGTGAAGAATGACTGTTTCAAGCAAATCAGGTTTTATCTTGATTATGCTATTAGTTTGTTATGTTCCCTTAACCTCTGGCTATGATTCGGTGGATGAAAATCAAGCAATACTACACAGCGATAGTGAAAATGGTCAGTGGCATAACAATACGCTCCAAATTACCGGAACAACAACATTACAGCCGCAAACTGCGTCTTGGGTTTTGATTGACATTACAGAAGAATATTCTTACCACAACATAATATCCTCAGGAGAATTTTTTACCGAGGTAACACCAATCGATGAAAGCCTATGGAGTTGGAGCATACAAATTGATGTTGAGCAGTATGATTGTATATGTATGATACAGGTTACTCAACCACATGCTGATAGTGTGCAGACACTAACACGTGTCGTTTTCATTGGAGATGGACCACATGCTCCTATGCTTTTGCCATTACATCAAGAAAACATCACTCTTGACGGTCGATTCACAATCAATGCAGAATCTTTACATTCTATCCCAATCAATGAATCAACTCTTAATTTGTCTTGGTGTTATTCTCCTTACGGGGCCTGTATGGGAGAAATTCACAACAAACAGATTCAACTTACATACAACACTAGTTCTATGAAACATCAATTATCAATTCAATTGGACACAAACAACTTTTCGCTTACTGATGGAAAGTGGCAATTCCAGTATGAATTACACAATCCGTTCTTGTTGGTATCTCCAGTGATAAATTTTGAGTTAAATGTAGACGAGACAAATCCGATCGCTGAGATTATAGCACCAAGTACTGCTAATGAGGGCGAAACAGTTCTGTTTGATGGAAGTGGGTCGCATGATGGAATATGGGGGAGTGACTTGCAGTCTGTGTGGACAGTTTTGCAACCCGATGGCCTACAAAGGGTTGCAACTGAGGATGAGATTGAAGGTATGGTTTTCTCACTAAACCCTACATTGTCTGGCAATTATCATGTGAATTTAGATGTGATCGATTCTGTTGGTCGTTTAACAAGCACATCATGTGAATTATCAGTGTCTAATCTACCTCCATCGGTAGGGATCGAAGTCTTGTCGGATGTAAAGATAAATTCACAAAACGCCTTACTGTCTCTTGGCGAAGAGTTAATTTTGGAAGCAGACATTCACGACACAATTAGCGATTTGCGTGAAATACAAATTCAGTGGTTTTTAGACGATATACTCATCTCAAATACAAACCAAATAACTGTTAATGATTTAGACGTTGGTAGTCACAAAATGATGTTGGTTGTGACAGATGATGATGGCGCTTCTGATTCCCAAGAATTCAAAGTAACAGTTCTCGAGCCTACATCTGATTCACCTATTGATAGCCAAGAAGAAACATTTCCTATATTGATTACCATTGTGTTTGTAACCTTGTTCATTCTAGGATTTATTCTTACTAAAAAGAACAAATCTGAGTCGCTACCTAAATGGGAATCGGCTTCTGAAGAGAAAGAATAGAGCCTGTATACTTCTACACTAACCTCAACAATCCAACAAGAAAAATTGACTGTATATCTACAAAGCACTGAATAATCAGTCCTCCTACCCAAGGAACATGTGGGACGTGTATACTCAGGAGGTTGGTCGAATACCTGCCAGTATAAGCAATGAAGAATACCGCATTCGTCAGTCTAGATTGTTATCACAATTGAAGCCTAATGACCTAATTGTAATTCCTAATCCCCCAACATCAACAAGGTCAAACGATGTCAAGTATCCTTACAGGTGCAGCAGTGATATGTTGTATTTCTGTGGCTGGAAGGACCCAGATTCGCTGTTTTGTGCTTACAACAAAGATGGGAATTGGATAACCGCTCTATTCGTACAACCTTCCGATACCCTGAAGGAAATCTGGGAGGGAAGAAGACCTGGACTGGAGGGGGCAAAAAACGATTGGCCTGTTGACGAATCTTATTCGTATGATGAATTAAATGATAATTTATCCAAAATGATCCGGAAGTCCAGTCGAGTATTCATGCGCTTGGGAATAAATCCTAAGGTCGATGAGATTGTAGAGTCTGAGATGAAAACACAATCGAGGGAACGTCAAAAACACGGATTTGGACCAGACAGTATTTGCGACCCATCCCAGATGATTAACGAATTGCGACTGAGAAAATCCGCTGCAGAAGTAGAATTGATGCGTTACTCCGCAAAAGTCGCTAGTCAAGCTCACATTATTGCTATGAAAAACACGAGGCCAGGAATTGGAGAATATCAGTTAGAAGGTTTGATCGAAGGATTTTTCAAATATTCTAAAACAACTGGAAGCGCCTACCCTTGTATAATTGGAAGTGGTGAAAATGCTACAATATTACATTATACAGAAAATAAAGACATTTGTAATGATGGTGAAATTATCCTTACTGATGCAGGGTGTGAGTATGAAGGCTATGCTTCAGATATAACTAGGTCATGGCCAGCAAATGGAGTATTTAGCGAATCTCAAGCGGAAATTTATCAACTAGTTCTGGATTCACAACTTGCTGGGATTGAAGCATGCAAGGTTGGTAATTCTTATGATGCACCACATTTGGCCGCTAGAGAGGTATTGGCAAAGGGGCTGATAAAGTTGGGTGTTATTGACCAAGAATTGGATGAAGCCTTATCTCCCGACGGGGATCTGAATAAATGGTATATGCACAATACAGGACATTGGTTAGGCATTGATGTTCATGATGTGGGTATTTACAAGCCTGGTGGGGAACCAAGGTTGCTTGAGGAGGGGATGGTAATAACCGTTGAACCAGGATTATACTTTGGATCATGGAGAAGAGATGTTGAATGTCCGAAAAAATATGAAAATATTGGAATCAGGGTCGAAGATGATATTTTGATCACAACAGATGGTCCAGAAGTACTTTCAGGGGATTGCCCAAAAACAATTACTAATATTGAATCGTTAATTGGGTCTGGTTGAGTGGAAACTATGTCTTGGCGAAAAATCCTAGATAATCACACCTCAACTGGAGACAGATTGACTCCAGAAGAAGCCGTTATACTATACCGTGACGCACCCTTACAATCTATCAGAAGAGCTGCTAATGCACGCAGAATCCAGATGAATGGTAATGAAGAAGTAACATATCTTATCGACCGTAACATAAACTACACCAATGTGTGTACAATCAATTGCCAATTTTGTTCATTTTATCGGCCGCCAGGACATGAAGAAAATTACACCCAAACGGTTGAGGAAATTAGCCAAAGAGTCAAAGAACTTGAGCAAATAGGTGGGTCACGAATCTTAATGCAAGGAGGAGTAAACCCCGAATTAGGTATTGATTTTTACACGGACTTAATCAAGTCTTTACGAAAACTACATCCAAGCATTGACCTAGATTGTTTTTCTCCTATTGAGATTGAAGGAATCTCAGAGGTTACAGGAATATCGACACTAGACGTATTGGAGATACTGAAAGGCTCAGGAATGCATGGTTTACCTGGAGGTGGTGCAGAGATGCTTGTTGATGATGTAAGAAAAAATGTTTCTCCAAAGAAAGGTTCGCCTGCAAATTGGCTGAAGGTAATGGCAGAAGCTCAATCGCTTGGACTAATTACAAGTGCTACCAATGTATTTGGATTTGGTGAATCAATTGGTGATCGGATAGAACACATGCGCCGCGTTAGAAAACTTCAGGATGAAAGTCTCTCCCAATACGGGAACGGTTTTACATCATTTGTTGCATGGCCAGTGCAGCTTGAGAACAATGTCTATGGCAGAAGGAATCGAGGTCGAAATCGTCTGGAGCTGGGCGCAGGACCTAGTGAATACCTTCGTCACATTGCGATATCAAGACTATTCTTTGACAATATCGATCACATTCAAGCCTCTTGGCCTACAATGGGGTTGTCAGTAGCACAAATGGCCTTACTGGGCGGTGCCGATGATGCCGGTTCAACTATGATGGAAGAAAATGTTGTCTCAGCGTCGGGAACTGAAAAAATATCAGCAAGTGAGAATGAACTACAAGATGTAATAGTTCGAGCGGGATTCAAACCTCGCCGCAGAAACTCTCGTTATGAATTGTTGGAAACTCCATCGCCTAATACTAACCTGGAAGACCTCGCTGCTCCTCCGCCCAGTCAATTCTGAGTATACCAAATAAGCCAAATGTTGGCTTCTATGTTTCTGCCTCCACCGTTTGTATCCTGAGGCACATATTCCTGACCATTGTATAATCCACGATACCTCAAGTTGTTCGTACTATTATCGTCAATCCAATCTGTAATATCATATGTCCATTGCTTTACATCTTGGCCTGCACACCAGCCTGCTCTTCCGAATGGCCATGATCCATATTGGTTTGCAACCACTCCCCTATCTACTTCCTTTTCACAACCTTGGTTATCGCCAACTATCGGATGCCACTCATATGCTTGATAGCCGTTGAGATAGTAGTGATGCTCGTGATCACAAAACTCAGCACAATTAGCTTGATCCTGATTAAATCCATGACCTGTAATCGTTGCCACTATCTTGGCTGAGTGATAATCTGAAAGTGATGTGAAGTTGTGTTGGCGCTTGTATGTCGACTCGTTATTATATTGGCCATTAAATTGACCTCCTGTAAACATACGTTCTCCTTCGAAACTAATTTCCCCTTTATCCCAGTTTGAGAAATATAGTTTTACAGTAAGCATGCCTTTGTTCGCACCCTGATACCTGAAGTTCCTAGTTTCATTCTCTTGAAGCATGAAAAGGTAAGGAGAAACATCGGTTAGCCATCTCCCCTCCCTTCCATATGTTGTGATCCATCTCATAAATTCTGTTCCACACTTACTACTGTTGTCCCTGTCGCAAATTTTCATGTATGCAAGGTAATCCCACTCATGACATCCAGAGTATCCGCCGTTTGAATTGGAATATCTGTCTCTTCGATCCTCACATGCATGCTCATGGAAAACTTCGAGAGTGTCATAAGAGGAGATATTACTTGGCAGTCCGATACTCACGTTTTCATATGTTGATGTGTATCCTCCTCCCCAGCCACCAGAGTGCCATAGTTTATCCACAATGGTAACACTGTGAATGTTAGCATCACTCTCCCTAATTTCGGTCTTGAATTCATAATTGTACATTCGTGCTTCGTATGCCCAATGTGTTATATCATTACTTTGAGATGTCCAAGCATAGATTGAACCTATCTCTCTTGCCCTTTGGAATCTATCAATACCATAATAAAATGAATTCCAGTTGTTAATGACATCCCCCAATCCCCCGCTAGCGGTAGACATATCTTGGTCTATGTAGTGTATGCGTCCCTGCCATTTTAGTTCCTCTTCAGGGTTTAATGCGTTCTCAACCGCAGTTTTTCTTGATAGAATATCATTCTTGTATGAATTGTCGAAGGACCCGTAGAAAAGGTGAGCATTACTAGGTAATTGTCTAATCATCGAACCTGGATTACTAGACCAGTCAGCATTGTTGCCATTACCAGAAGTGCCTGTATACTTGAACAAGAAAATGTATACATCATTTCCAGTCCACTCATTTCTAAAAGACCATGTTCCGTCCAAAGTGGGTAATGAAAAGTGTGCAACAGTATCCATCCTTCCATCGCCGTGGCCATTTTCTTTCCAGTCGACAGGTAACTGGTAAACCGCACAACCCTCTGAATCAACGGTCCATCTCTGTTCTGTGTTTGAGCAATTATCAACATTAGAGAAGATTCCGTCTCCGTCTAAGTCTGCACATCCAACACTGTTCACACCGTTACCATTAGGAGTCCCTGGACATTCATCATCAGCATCAACAACACCGTCACCATCTGTGTCCCTTTCCGTTGCATCACATCCTCTTTCATCAACATCCTGAGCATTGAGGGGTGACCTTGGGCATTCATCTAATGTTACACCAGTCTCATTCACGTCTTCGACTCCATCATTGTCATCGTCACTATCCTCCGATAAATCATAACACCCGTCACCATCATAGTCAAATTCACTATCACTAATCCAGTTTGAAAAACCTCGCCAACAACTGTCTGCGCTATCAATAACCATGTCATTGTCATCGTCTTCATCCTCTAATAGGTCATTACACCCATCACCATCCCAGTCTGTATAGGGTTTTGACTCCCATCCAATTTCACCCTTGTCACAAAGATCGTAGGTGTCTATTACACGGTCATTATCATCATCATCATCCTCAGTCAAGTCAGCACAACCGTCGCTGTCATGGTCACTTGCTGCTGTGCTTACCCAACCTAATTCAGATACGCAATCATCGTCAATATCTGCAATTAAATCATTGTCATCATCAAGATCTTCCTCGAAATCATGACAACCATCAGAATCTCTATCTGTTGCCTGGTTTGACTTCCAACCCTCATTAGCTCCGTGTCCGTTTGGACAACTATCTGCCTCATCTGAGACTCCATCTCCGTCCATATCACCTCCAGGCGGGAACAAAACTCTGACTAATTTTGTATCAAATGAGTCAGTCCATTCTCCGCAATTAGCAGTTAGTGTAATATTGAATCCATTTTCGATATAACCCAAATCAAGAGCAAAATTACCATTCACGTCGGGGGTGACTGAACTGACCCCATCGGTAATTTCGCAGGTATTTGTGTTTGAGTGGAATACGCTGCCGTATATCGCTAGATTTCCAGCCCTATCCATGGTTACAATTCCATCTGTTGTTAGTATTGTTTCACCTTCATCGGGAATAAGAACATTGAACGATGCGGAATCATATGGGTTCTCAAAATATTCATCTAGCATCATCAGGACATTAACTTTCCAAACTCCAGGTTCGTCAGGTGACATGATTATTTTGAAACCAGTATCAGTTTTTGTAATAGTCGACTCAACGTTCCTTAATCCTGTAGGTGTCTCAAACTCATATGTGTAAACGACGTCATCCATCAAATACGGTGGAAGAATGGTTGTCCCTTCGATTATCAGGATCTCGTTGACTTGCACAGATGGAAACTGATCGTTTATTGAAATCTCAGCAAATGTCACCTTATTTTCTACACTGCTTTCCAAATCTTCGCTTTCTGTCCGTTCATTGCCGAAGCATCCAGATACTAACATGATAGCAACAAGGAATATTGCGGTGACAACCCTCTGTTCCATGTTTGTGTGAGTTACTAACTTACAAATGAAACCTTCCATTAAATTGTATAAGTTTCACTACGACCATCAAAAATCTTGATGTCGTTGTTGTGAGTAGTTTCACTCAAGTGGTCAACTATTAGTGGTTCAACCCATAGTAAGGGCCCACCCTTACCTCTATGGATATTCACAATGAGTTCCCAGTGTACTCTAACTAAGCCACCGTAAACCGTTCCAGGCCAACTCCCGGGTGGTTTCTTTAATGAAAAATTGCCACCTTGTATGTCCATATTCTTGCCTTCGCTACGACTCATTATTCGCATTGGTCTCAAGAACACACCTCCCGGAGCGTCATGTCTCTCCATAGGAGCATCCTCTCCCATACCTGTGCCATCATCAAGACCTTTCTCCCAATGGTGAGGAAGTTGAGTTGTAAGTCCTGGCGGAGGTTGCCCGTTTGGATTAAGGCCGAGAGCTGAGAATACTTTGTGCCTAGCAGGAGGTAAGATACCAACACGCCAGAATAAAGTCATTGATTCCCATTCAGGTAATGGGTTTTCAATAGAGATTTTTCCGTTTAAGTCATCTCCTGAGACAGTTTCTTTAACTGAAATTTTTGGACGTGGTGGTGAATTTCTGAGGAAGAATTTTTGCCTTCGCAGATCTCTCAAATTAGCAGCGACTCGAAGTATTATTGGAGCAATCATCATCGGTACTACTATCACCACCAATACAGGATAATCTAGTAAACCCAACCGTATTTTACCGGTTCCAAATGTTGGGATACCAAGTGACGACTGCAGAGGTGTGGTAAAAAGATAGAACAAACAAGATAATAACAGAACAACAGTGTAACTGATCACCTTCCTTGCTTTTGCATGAATGGGGTGTGGCATCATATACCATCCTGTTCGTTGTTTTTCTATGATTTGGGGAGTTTCTCCATGATATTGAGTATCTATCTCATATTCGTCATCGATAATTCGCTCAACGAGCCAGGAATCATCGTTTCCTAGTTTAAACGGGGGGAAGACAGGTCCTTCAATTTCAAATCCATATTCAACAACTGGGATTTTACTTGCGTCCAGCTTTGTTGACTCGAAGGGAGGGTATCGAATTCTGTGTAGAATCTTAACCATGCGATCACCTAGGCGAACAATAATTTGAAACCTGCTCTGACGGCAAGTTTCCTAAATTCTGGTACTTTTCTAAGAAGCGTCATTCCCAAGGGAACCGGGTGTTCAATGTCACCCACTTTATTTATTAAATCTAGAATTTCAGGCCTGTTGAACATTTTAAAGTGTGAATCGAGTTCTTCATCACTTGGGATTGAGACTAGTAAATCTCTAAGTGCTCGTGCCCTGTCTTGTTCTTTCTTGAATGATTTGAAAGGCTTGCAGACTGACGCTAAATGATTAGATTTCAATTTATTTTTTTCTATGCTGTAAACTAATTTGTCTATTATAGCTTCGATTTGTCTAAAACCAGGGCCAATACCTCCTCCTGTTGTAGGTTTAGCCATTCCGGCTGCATCCCCGATAACCATCACGCGATCAGAATATGGTTTCCTGATAATACCGCATGGAACTGGTCCACAATACCTAGCTATTTCTTTCGCTTGTGAAAATCTTTCCTTCCATAGTGGGTGGTTGATTAAATCATGATAGCATTGTTCAACACTTTTTCCATCAAGGTCCTGCGGCCTAGCCCACATCCCAATGCGGTGAGTATTGTTTCCTGTTGGTATCACCCATGCGAACAACCCAGGAGCGAAATCTCGTCCTGTATACATTTCCAACCAATTGTCCTTACCAGTCATACCAGTAACATCGGTTTGGAAACCAATCATCATTTCTTTGGGTCTGCCCATTTTGAAATATCTCCTTGTCCATGAGTGTGCACCGTCTGCACCAATTAGTAAGTCGCATTCAATGTCAACAATTTTTCCTTCCCGCTCGATTTTGATTTTAACACAGTCGTCTGTAACCACGGCGTCCAATGGTTTGGATAGTAACCATAGGTGTGCACCAGCATCCATTGCTTGGGCTACAACGCCTTGATCGAACCTCTTTCTGCAGACAACATGTGTTCGCGTTCTACCATCTTTGCCAACAGGAACTAGAATGCCTGAGGGTGAATGAATTAGAGCCCCATCCACGCTTTGCAAAATTGTGTCATGGAGTCCAACCATTTCCATTGCTGGTGGATTTACTAATCCTGCGCATTGAAAAGGTCGTCCTATTTCTGAGTGTTCCTCAATCATCAGAGTTGAAACCCCTCTTGACGAAAGTTCTGTTGCCAGTCTTCCACCAATAGGCCCAGCGCCGATGATTACAACCTGGTACATGTTAGCTTCTGATAGTGTCAACATTGTCAACCTTGTGCAAGAAAACTATTTTTGAAACCGGTATCCGACCGAACCATTAGCTTTCAAGTATAGAGAAGCAGAAAATGGCTTCCCAGCTTTTGACGTAAAATCATCGAACGGGCCGAGTTTGTTAGTTTCGACAAGTTGTTTTGCTTCTTCCCTTGAAATCTCTCTTTTACTAATTTCTCTAGGGATTGAAATCTTACATCCCTCTGAATTACTTTCAGCGATGTAGTGGGTCTCAGTCTCGACAATTCCAACGTTTGTTTTCCGACATATACCTACTATGCCTTCAACAATCGGGAATCGTTTAGCGTCTGCTGGAGGTTTTCTAGGTGGGAACTCAAATCCAACTTTATCTTTCTCGAGGATTAAAAATGCTGAGAAATTTTTACCTCTTTTCGAAACGAAGTTTTCGATGAGATCTGACTTGCCCTCTGTTAGAATTTTTTTGGCTTCGATTTCAGAAATATCTCTTTTGCAAACATTTTTGCTAAGCCCTCTAAATTTGCATTCAGGTATGTCACAAGCATATGTGGTCGTTCCGATTCTGATGGTTCCCGTATCACACTTGGGGCAAGCGCATAATTCAGAATCAGTATCTTTGACACTCTCTTTAGTCGCTCCTGCAACAACAAACTTTCCAGAATCGTCTATCTTAACATCTGTATCATATCCTTCTCCGTTTCGAGAGAAAAACCCATGCAAATTTTCAATTGATTTATCTGTCAAAAGTCTTGTTGTCGTGTTTCTATCAAACCACCTTCCGCTTGAGTCTTTCCACATCACGAAGCTGCATCCTTTGTTTCTGCCTTCATTTTTTTCACAAATATAAGAAATCATTGTTTCTACAACGTTCGCAGAGCAGACTGGGCACTTTCCGAGAGGTTCCTCATTTTGATATAGGATTGACCTATCATGATTTTTAATTTTGTCAACCAATTCCTGAACCTGTGCCTTTACTGCGTTCATGTAAGATTCTCTAGTCTCATTTCCTCGCTGAACTTGATCGAGTCTCGCTTCCATCTCACCAGTCAATTGTGGTGAAGTTATCCAGTTTACTGGTATCTTACGCAGAATATCGATAATCTTGATTCCGTGAGCAGTGGCTTGAATTGAGCCACCTTTACCACGTCTTATGAATTCTCTCGAAATGAGTTTTTCAATCGTATCCGCTCTAGTGGCTGGGGTGCCTAATCCTTTCCCCTTCATGGCAGCAGCCAAATTCTCGTCGTCAATCTTCTTCCCTGCGTGCTCCATTAATCTCAGAAGTCCTGCTTCTTTGAGTCTACCCGGCGGTTTTGTTTTTTCTTCTTTAAATTCAAATCCAGTCATCTGAACTTTGCATGGGCTTTGTGGTAATTTGCCCCACCCGTCTGGTAATTTCTGCTTTTTTGGTTTTACTGCTCTCCACCCCGGTGTAGACAGGTGTCTAGCCTCCTTGATGAATTGGTGACCAGATTTCTTTACAATTCTTTTTTCAACTTTCCAAACGCTTTCGGGATGGAATGAAGCTAGGAATTGTCGTGAGATTAAGTCATACAATTTCGATGCGTCTGCATTTAATTTTGCATCGGGTAATTTACCTGTTGGGATAATCGCAAAATGGTCAGATACTTTTTTACTGTTAAAATTCCTATTCACATTGGCAAGTCCATTCTCTATAAGATTTGATGAATGTGGTTGAAAACTTTCCTGTGCTCCAAGTTGTCGAATAGTTTTTGAAATATTTTCCATCATGTCTTCGGGTAAATAACGAGAATCTGTCCTTGGATAGGTTGTAAGCTTGTGCGTGTCATATAGTTCTTGGGCAACTGATAGGGTTCTTTTCGCAGACCATGACCAAACGTTATTAGCTTCTCTTTGAAGACTAGTGAGGTCAAAATTTAGAGGAGCCTTCTCGGTTGCGTTTCGCTCGATTTGCTCTGCCGTGAAATCTGAACTTTTGCTAAGAATGCCCTCAATATTGGATTTTTCGTCCTCAGTTTGTATTCTGTGAGCTTTATATTCAGGTTTTTCGGGGTTATCCTTGTGTCCTGTGCGTTCCCACCTGGCACTCCAACTAGCATCACCTATCTCGAACGAGGCTTCCAATTCCCAAAATGGTTCAGGTTTATGTCCTAAGATTACAACTTCATGATCAACAATCATTGCCAATGTAGCAGTTTGGACTCTACCTAATGATAGAGATTTCTTGTCGTTACGATTGGTTCGCAAAAATGTTGCAGCAACTCTTGATCCATTCATACCGATAATCCAATCGGCTTCCGAGCGGGATACTGCGGCATCTCTCAAGGGTAGATAATCAGAAGAAGCCGACCTGTTATCGTAAGATGATTGTATTGCATCCTTCGTAAGTGACTGGAGCCACATTCTTGACATAGGAACTTTTACTTTTGCAAATTCTACTATTCGTCTGAAAATCAATTCCCCTTCCCTAGCTGCGTCACAAGCGTTGATTACTTCAGAGCAATCTTTTGAGGTAATCATTTTCTTAATAGCGGTTAATTGCTTCTTGCTATTCTTGCTCCCTTTTATAGGCTTTAATTCAAAATTCTCTGGTATGAATGGCAATTTATCGATTGATTTAAACCAATTTTTTAGGGATTCATCATATTCTTCCGGAGTTTTCAGTTCTAACAGATGGCCAACCGCCCATGTCACTAATATGTCTTCAGAATGGTAGTGCGTATCCTCTTTGGAACTTACACCAAGAACCTTGGCGATATCTGCCGCAACACTCGGTTTTTCGGCAATGATTACGACAGGCATGACTTAATGTCGGAAAATCGGCATTACTTGAAGGCTCGGTTTGTGTGGTTTTTCAACAGGTACTTTAGTACCTGAGAGTTTTCTTGTCATTTTTCAACACTAAAAAATGACTTCTCCGGGCCGCTTCATTCCACTCTTCATCCGGATTAACACCACCGCAGCCAATACATCCTGGATAACCTGCGTCCAGAAGTTGGACCACAGTTGTAAAAAAATCATTCCAATTACAACCTGGAACCCAGCATATGTCTAATTTTGGCTCAATTTTTCCAAATGAAGCCAATCCTTCAACAGAGAAATCTCCAGCTCTAACCAGTGGTAGATCTAATTTGGATGGAACGTTATCTGCTATTATTTGAACTAATCTATGAGCCTCAGTTACAATCTCAATAGGCACAAATAGCACTGTGTTTGTTGCGCTTAGGAATCTTCTTGCAGATTCTCTTAGCGATGGCCACCTAACATCTGTAATGTCCATATTAACGCCCAGACTGGGGTAAGATTTGAAGCATACGCAACCCGAGCATAACTCATGGGACTGGGTTTTAGGCTGTTTGCTAGACCCATTGTTTCTTTGATGGATAGTGAGAAAGCGCACAAAAGGGCGATAACGTCCCTAAAATTAACTTCAAAATTTTCCTTAGGAAGGTTTGTACTCAAAACACTTTACAGACCGAAAAAACTCCCTTGCGATTCTCTAGGTTTCAAATTTGACAACCCTCTTGGATTAGCGGCAGGTATGGACAAAAATGCAGATGCATTAATCGGGTGGCAATCTCTTGGGTTTGGCTTCATAGAAGTCGGTGGTGTTACCGAACACGAGCAAAGTGGAAATGTTAAGCCACGAATGTTTCGGTCCAATAAAAACAAGGCTCTTATCAACCGGATGGGCTTCAATAATGTGGGCAGTTTGAAGATGGCTAGTGCGCTTGAGAAGACCCCAAAACTAGACATTCCTGTATTTCTCAACGTCGGTAAGTCAAAGATCACTGAAATTAAAAATGCCCACTTGGATTATGGAAAGACAGTAAAAAGGTGTTCAAAATATGTTGACGGTTTCATAATCAACGTTTCATCTCCCAACACACCTAATTTGAGGGATTTACAAAATCGTGACGATATAGAACGGATAATAACAGAGGTAAAACAATATTCTGAAAATAAACCAATTTTAGTAAAAATATCACCCGATTTGGCCAATGAACAAATTTTGGCTATTGTGGATATTTCCAAGAACTTGGGTTGTTCTGGTATCGTTGCAACCAATACAACGACATCTCGACCAAATTCAGAACCACCAATGAATGAGACAGGCGGGCTTTCAGGAGAACCATTGAGGGTGCGTTCAACTGAAGTTATTCGTCTTATAGCAGATCATACCGATGGCAGTTGGCCAATAATCGGCGTAGGTGGAATCACAAGTGCTGATGATGCTTGGGAAAAGATAACTAATGGAGCTTGTCTTTTGCAAATATACTCTACATTGGTGTTTAACGGTGCAGGTTCGATTAAACAAATTATCAATGGTCTTGAAAAGAAGGTCCGTAACGAGGGTTTATCCGGAATCAGTGAGGCAGTGGGTCTAGCAAGGAGATGAATTGGTATGTTGACGCATCGCGCTAAACTTCTGATTATTGGTGCAGTCCTAACAATTGCATTAACTGCTACCTTCCTGATTGAGGCGCCAGAGGCAACAAGAAGTGTGGATGAGGTAATGGAAAATCCAGACAATCTTGAAGGACGTGAGATTGCTATCAGAGGAGAAGTATTGGACGGATCTATTGACAACCTTAGTTACACATTTATTCTTCACGGTGAATCCAACCAAATTAAAGTGGATTATCGAGGCGCATCAGTATCAAATGGATTGGATGACAATCGAACTGTATACGCTGAAGGAGTATTAACTAAAATCGGTCAGGTTTGGGTTTTCGAAGCTGAGGTAATAAAAACCAGCTGTCCCTCGAAATATGAAGAAGATACTGGTGAATGATAGTCGGTGGGTTCAAAAAACCCATCACAGACGGATACATGGGATAGGAGGGGAGTTTGCGTGCCCTCTTCCGCAAATCGCAAATGGCGGTCCGAAAGCCAAGGAGCGGCTCAGCCGGTTCATGAGTTCCCACTGGCGGACGTCGATGTCTCGCCCCCACGTGACTCGGGTGTCATGCACCGAAACCGGAAGGAGTCGGGAAATGGATAACCGGGGGAACAGGTCAGGCCGGGAACGGAGCAGCCCTACCTGGGGCCATGGGTGCCGTGGGGAAACGGGACGGAGGAAGTTAGTGGATTTGGCTCATGAATACGAGGGTCCACCCATGGAATTCCCACCAACCTCTTGGATTGATTGCAAGTATTATCAATCATTACAGGTTCCAAGATTTCATGGAACTAATTGACATTACATTTTGGTTTTCCACTTTTTACATATTTCCTCTGTGGATTATGATGTGGTTCTTACCTTCAAGTGAAATTACCAAAAAGATTGTAGGAAATGTAAAAATTTGCCTATTTCCTTTGGTTCTGTCGTATGCGTGTTTATTGTTACCAAATCTTGGTAATGTTTTGGTAACTCTTGGGACTGAGACGCCAACACCTGTAATTGTAATTGACTTGTTTTCTTCAGATGAGATGATAATACTTGCGTGGTTACATTTTCTTGTAATGGATACATTTGCAGGGCGCTATGTTTGGATGCGAATGTTAAGGGCTCAAAGGCCGTTACAGATTTCCGCACCTATTCTCATAACTTGCATGATGTTGGGTCCAATTGGCCTAATTCTTGGGATAGTTTTGACCTCAAATGTCGAAGACGACATCTCCAACCCAACCCGGGCCGTAGAATAGGGGAATATCTACGTAATCCGAATCAACAACTTCCCCGGTAGTGACCTCTCGAAACAAAAACTCATGGGTTGTAACCGCTTTGATTTCAAGTTCTAATTCAACCTGGTTCTTGTCAACGTATGAGACTTGACTTTCAATTCGGCCATCTTTAATAATTGGCAGGCAATCTAGCAAGAATTCATTGTGAACTTCACTCCGATACAAAATCTCATCTAACCACTTTACGACAAGTATGTCGACATCCCCATCATGTTTTACTCTCCATGTTGCACTTTTCCTGATTAAGGAATTCGTGTCTTGCTGATCTTCTAGCAATATTGATTGCATACCAAGTGTAATTTCTCTCAGTAGGTCATTCCGATTTTTGCCAAATGCTCTTATTCCAACATCAGCAGTAGTGGGTCTAACCCAAAAACTCAAGAAATCACCTCTGAGAAATTTGCAAGCTCCAGGCGACTTCACCCAATCGATTAGCCAAATCGTCGCTGGTAAGAGTGAACTTCTGTGTCCCGCTCATTATACATTCACATGCTGCGTTTGCAAGATGGCCGATGTCAGTTACTTCCAATTTCAATCTCACACCCGCTGCAACAGCAACAGCAGCGGCATCGATAATGCCAATAACACCGCGCGGTTCAGATAATGTGCAGGGTATGGATACTACATCATCTTCAGTGTAGATTGTTACACCATTTTCACCCTGTAAAACCATTAAATTCTTCCACTTATTTTCCTGTATTAGCATCTTTGCTGCTTGAGACGAGTCATTACTGGCCATCCTTTTTGCCATCAAATCTAACCCTCTAGTCTGAAAGATGACCCAGTCAGCACCCTTAGTCCTGTGCAAGCCTGTTAATTTAGGATCACAGATTACAGGTACGCTCGCATGTTTCGCAGCGGTGATTAGTTTCGCAGCACCCTCATCAGTCACCACTCCCTGTCCGTAATCAGATATCACAACAACGTCTGATTTTGCAATTCGATTAACAGCACTCTCGATTATCGCATTATGAGCAGTTGAACTTATCGCAGCATCATCCTCTATGTCCCATCTAAGCACTAATTGTTGATTTGAAATCAAATATTCTCTGCCAGCAATTAGTCTAGTTTTTACGGTGGTTATTCTGTCTTCGATAATTGCGATACCATCGCATTCAACCTCTTCTTCTTCCAAGGCATCAATTATTTCAGACCCTGCTAAATCATCCCCAACAACACCGAAGAGAATCGCATCAAGTCCAATGTTCTCTAAACCTCTAGCAACGTGTGCAGCTGCACCAACATCGCTGTGCCTGTGAGTCTCTTTTAATACCGGAACAGGTGCTCTGGAATTGAGATTGTTTGCGTAACCGTGTATATATCGGTCAAGCATTATATCTCCGACTAAAACAACATCTCCGGAAATATTTTTGATTTTAGTCTGGAGATTCATAAGTCTGTCATGCGTCTCGTGTTGTATGTCACTCATTCCCATGTTGATTTGCCCCTAAGTGTGTAATTTTTAATCATCTCTGTCAAGAAGTTCAGCTAGCATCGTAGCATGCTTATTATCGGTTATTCCGAGTTTTGCTCTGAGGGTGTTTAGCATAGCATCTTCATCAGTTGTTATCATTCCGTCTTCCAGAGCTGTTACTAAAGTGGCCCTATACGTTGCGGAAATCTCATCAAGCACAGGATCCTCTTGGGCTTGTGATAGCAACTCATTGTGTGTTGCTTGATCGATTCCAAATGCTTCCCTCATGGTTTTTAATAAAGCAATTTCATCCTCAATTATCTGACCATCGACTAGGGCCTGACGTAACATGTCCCGGTAAACATCTTCTGGTGGGGGAGCATTTTGCTGTCTTCGAGCTTCATCAGATATTCTACGTACCCTTTGAGGATGCATACCGAGGAAATCAACAACCTCTGTAATCAACTGCTGCTCATCCTTTGTGATTTTACCATCTTCCCAGGCCCTTGCTAACATTCTCCTTACAAGATTCTCACCAGCTTGTGCATCCAAGGATGCAATTCCCTCTGGGTTCGATATAGGGGATATTACCGGTTGGCTATGGAAAACCAGGCCCTCATCAAGATGTGACAGCAGTTCAAGGGTCAATTGTCCGCCACCACGCAATTGTCCGAGTTTAGTTTTGGCATCATTCTTGAATACAACTAATGATAATATACGATCTCGTAATTCTCCTGCACGTAATTTTCCAGATGGAGTTAGCCCATATACTCGCCTTCTTTGCCTCGCCCCGGGTATATGGCGTTGGGCCGTTACTAGGTCTTCCCGACTTTCCAACCTTTTTAGTGTTCGAGGAACATGTTTTCTTTGAACATGTACTGCTGCTGAGATGCCAGCTTGTGTAATTGCGATTGGTGCCTCCCAATGTCCTTCTGGCAATGGATTGTCATATAGATGTAATAACATCCTCTCCTCGGTAGTCATTGTCCCGAGATATCCATCGACCATAACAGTCCCTAGTCAGGCGAAAAGGGGGGAGGCAAATAAGACTGGTTATTATCCGTGGGGTTATGTCGGAGGGACGTAGGTCGAAACCCAGATTACGTCCAACAAGACCAATTGGCTTGAAATCTGCTGAGGGGCCTGTTAAAGAAAACCCTACACTTGCTAAACACGAAGATGGATGGTTTATATCCGCCCCACTATCAAATCGCCTTTTTCAAAAATCTGCAATTGGGAAACCAATTGATGGGGGTATAATCGTCACAGAGGAGGAGGCATTGTTTTGCCACTGGCATCGCCACGTGCCATTACCCGAAGGGTGGGTGAATGATAGGTTAAACGAAGATCCGAATTTTGCTCATAAATCTGTGGCCTTCGATGTTGTTAGAAACGCAGGAGATAAAGTCGTACCGGTTGATGGAGAATGGCTCAGATGGCCTCGAGAATCACATCCTTCTCGTGGTAAACCGACGGCTTCCATACACTGGGCAAGAACCAAGGATGAGTTGAATATTGAAACATTATTTGAATGGTGTATGGAGTTAAAAGAAAGAGAATTGGATGGGGAACTAGCTATCGTTGACGAAGAAATGGATGTCACGATGTATCGACTTGAGATTATCGATCCTAGGGGGAAACTAATCCCTGCCACTAGAGAAAATCATCCATTGTTAGGTGTAGAACATCTGTCAAGAAGATTCCTTAGACAGGATGAGAAGGATTGGATTAATGGTGTGAAAAACCAGGTCACAGATTTATTTGGTGAATTAAATTCTCGTGGATTGCTACTTAGGCCGGGATTCAAGTATGGTTGTCGATGGAGAGTTTATTCAACTCCGGTTGATGAAGATCATGCCCCGTTTTTGATGCAGATGGAATCAGATGTACCCAAAAACTGGGAGGGAGTTTGCCTTTCAGTAAGACTCGCCGAGGGTGTCAACAAGGGGTGGGTTGTTGCTATCTTCAAAGGGGTTTGGCACTTCCTTCTCTTCAGACGTCACCTTCCTGGTAGGTGACTTAATTCCTAAAGCAACCCAGAGTGAAGCCAATGCAATTGCAATTGGAATTAACCTAGATGGTTCAGTCCATTCTTCCAATGTTGTTGTTTGTCCATCGCTTGCCACAAGTTCTACTTCGATTTCATATCGATGTCCCGAATCGGTTGCAAGTATTATTTCACCTCTTACAAACATACCGTCCAGAAGGAGTCCAGAAGGATTGATGTCTAGTGTAATAAACGATTCAGTGCTAAGTGTTTGAGTATTATCAGTCGTAGCTATTCTCGCTAATGCTCCGTCCAGACCAACTATCCAAGTATGTTCCATTTCACCAGTGAATTGGACTGGGACAAGAATCTTCCCCGTATCTGAAACATGAATCGTATCTTTAAATTTGGATTCAACTGGAATATTGCCAATAATCTCAAACTCGTGCTTTACATCAATATGTGTTCCATTTTGGCAGGTAATATACCCAGTAATCAGACCAACAACTCCTACATTACCGACAGATTGAAATTTTATTTCTCCATCAATTACCTTAATCTCTCTATTGTCCGTACTCGTCAAATTAAAGGTAATATTCTCGCAGGTTGCTTCTATTGGAATGTTCATCTCAGGTGTGAGTAATGAACCGAAATTAGGAAGGTCAATGTCAACAGAGTGACCGCAGTTTTCCGATTCAAAAGTAATTATCGGCGTACTATTAACCAGCGACACCTTTGCCTTCCAGTCTACAAGAATCCCATCCCTATTACGAATTTCAATTCCAGCATAGCCAAATTCTTGACCATCCCAAAATAAATCAGTGCTCTCACCCTCATTTGCGCCCGCAACCATATTTTGCTCACCATCGGATTCAATCACTTTTATCCATGCTCTCTCAGGATGAGAATTTATGTTATTGTCCTCAACATTGCCTGCCAAAAGGTCTTGTTGCAGGACCAAAATGCCGTTGCCGGGAAGATAGGCATCGAAACCGAAGTCACTTCGGTATTCAACCCATATATACTCCATATCTCCAATTGGTATTTTCAAAGACTGTCCCCCCTCACTTAGGCCATGCATTTGAATCTGGGGACCGACACAATCGCTAGCTGTTGGCCATTCGAGTACAACCTCGGTATAACGCTTTGATCCCATAAGTTCAATGCTTGGGCCAGTTGGTAAAGACGGCCATAAGCCGTTTCCGTTTTGATTTCCACTGGCCATTATATCCCACTTTCCAATACCTTTCCAGGCTTGGTTTACAGTTGCATCATCAACTGCGTATAAATCAGCTGCTCCTAATTGATGATACATTTCATGGATAATCGTCCCGAAATCACTTGAAGAATGCTGACTTGCAATCGAGTAGTGTGATATACTCATGTCGTTTGGTAATTCAACGACTTCTTCAATCCAGGAAAAGTGAGACCAAATGCTAGAAGAAGCTCCACCATTGTCCTGCGGTTTTGTGCAATGGAGAATCAGAAATCTGTCGACTAGTCCATCAGAATTCAAATCATATTTTTCCCAATTAACATCATATTTGATTGAATCGACGACCTCTTTAGCAAGTGAATTAGGAGTCACTCCATTCTTGCCTACATCATTATTTCCATTTTCGTCATGACCATAGTCTACCATAGGGTTAGAGGTTTTAATGATTTTATCGTGATAGTCGATTTGTAATGTGAAGTTGGGTCCAATACCTTGCTGGAGGTGTTCTAATGCAGAATCGTCAATTAGATTAGATGCTCTGTTTTGGTCACAATTACTTGGTTCATTTTGGTCCGGAAAGTCAACAAGCACTGCGAGCCAGACTTCATTTGCAGAAACTCCTACGAACTCAAAATTATCTTCTGGACTTTTCCCGAAGGAATTGTCTTCAACCCATTTATTGACTGCTTCTCCGTTAACGAATGCTAGTATACTAAGGATAGCTAACAAGATGGCAATCGGCCATCCTAGTATAGGTCGCATGGCTGTGTTGCGGACGTTATTTGGTATCAATCAATTGCTGTGATGTATTACAGAATATCCGAATTCTTTCATCCTTGATACCAATTCATTGCTGGGGTTTGTGATCCATGCCTCACTGTTCGATAAGTTAAGGCCAAATGGAATTTTTGTTCCGTAGTGGATTTTTTCTGGTCCATAACTTGATAATATTTCCAAGCACCTTTTTGTGGCTGAGTCATCACTCCAAGGATTTCTCAAGTTGGCCATCGCTAGTTTGTAATCGATATCTGAAACATGTGTCTTTATATTGTCTAGGTAGGTTAACTCTAAACTCGAAGTTTCGCATTTTAGGATGTCAAGCGATTTCAAATAGTCGGTAGGAAATGTTTCTATTGTACAACCCGAAAAAACCACCTTAGTAACCCTAAATTTTTTTACTTGGTCCAATAAATGATCTTGTTGCTCTGTTTCTCTACAAACAGATTTGTATCTTACGATTCCCATCCCCTTTAATGGCGTTATTTGTGGTGAGGTTCCGCAACATGAGCAGTCTGAATATAATACTCTGTGAACGCCCCCTTCAGAGTCAAATATTTCCTCCAACCCGTGGGCGGCAGGAATAGGTGCCCTGTATGCTTTCCATCCAAATAATTCCACAATTGCAATAGAAATCATTGCTAGCACAAAATATAGCCCTGGAACCTCATTGGGAATTGCAAACCAAAGCAGCATTAACATCATTCCATAAACTCTTACCCTCCACCAGTCTGCATTACCTCGCCAGATTAAATCAGAAAAATGTGAAATAAGGATAACTGTCACGGCAGACATTACAAGAATTATTGTCCATGAGATGACTATTGAAATTTTTAAAATTTCAGTAGCGTCATACATTGGAGTGAGTTCTAAATTTTGGTTAAGACTGTGCCCCTCTTTAAAGAGCCATGGCAGTAATTTGTATGATACCAAGAAAAGTGAACTTACTGCGCTCATCCATATTGTTATTGTCCAGAAAATGAAGGTTCTCCTCTCACTGGGTAAAAGCCCGGGTCTGACGAAATAGTACATCTGGATAATAGCATACGGACCAGAGGTCAGAATGCCAAGAATTGCAGCTGTCAACCACTTTACACCTGCCCATTCCTGAGGAGAAAAAACGCTCAGGCATGATTCATTGCAAGGATCCATTTCTCTCAGAGAAAATGTCAAAATATCTCCAACACTAAAAGACCAAATGACGGTAAGTATGGATATTAGGATAATTACAGCAGTTATCCGCTTTGATAATTCTTGTAAATGAGACTGAATACTAGCGAAACGATCGCTAGACAAACGCAAATCGGACATTTTATCAAACCATATCCGGAGAATCCTTCTCAGCTCTTGCTTGGACTACAGTTCTATATACACCAAATATCGCCCAAAGCATACACATTCCTATGACTAAGGTATAACCCCAAGGTAATGCAGTATCTATCGCCCATCCAAATCCAATAGCTAACCCGAGAGAAATAACTCCTCTTCGAATCCCTTGCGGGACTGCCAATCTCATATCCAAGTGCGGTGGTCCTCCACCAAATCTCCTTTCGTAAAATTCACCTTGTATCACAGCAGCAACGATAATTATTGAGAGAGTAGTCCAAAAATATAAATTACCTTGCGAAAAGTAATCATTGGCAATCGCAGCCTGTTTTTCTGCCTCAATTTCTTCGTCTGATTTTTGTCCAAATAGTGCGTCATAATTTCCTATGCTTATTGTTCTCGTACTGACGTCCGAATCGGATGTTGCAGTATCAGGAGCATTAATTGTAAAAGTTAGGATATTCCAATGATCTCCAGCGTCTGGTGCTCCGCTACCATCAACTATGTTCCCGGCTAGAGAGAAGTGCGCATTTCCAGCATCCTCATCAGGTGCAGTCCAATCGATTACCCAATCATTTCCAACATTGTCATGTGATAGTGCACCACCTGAGTCAGGAACTATTTTTGAACCATCTCCAGGAGTAAACGTACCCGCTCCATAGTCCCAAATCATGTAACCTCCAGCAATGTATGATGGGTGATTGAGTGATATTGTCATGGAATAAGTTTCACTAGTGTTGTAATATCTTGGCACTCCGGTAATCGAGAGTATTATTTCAGATGAGGGGGAGCCACCGGCTCCATGACAACTGCATCCTTCCTCGACTAGAATCCTGTCATTGTGTAACCACGGAGGTCCTTGTGAGTTTCCAAAGACCGGGGCTGCCAATAGCAAAGAAAGAGTTGCGACTAACAATAGAGTCAGTCGTCGTGACATCGATTTAACCTAATAGGAAACCATTATTGAACGTTGTTACTCCCTGTCGCCCCTAAAGGGGCGGTCAGAGGAACAAACTAGTCACAGGTCTTTAATGGCGTTGTTCAAATCGGTCATCATTGCTTTACCATCACCGAACAACATCATTGTCTTATCTTCATAGAAAAGATCGTTATCTACACCAGCATAACCTACCGATAGTGATCTCTTGATTATCACGACAGTTCGAGCCTGATCAACATCAATAATTGGCATTCCTGCAAGCGGCCCTTCCCCTGTTCTCGCTGCTGGATTACAGGTATCATTTGCACCGATCACAATTGCCATGTCGCATTCAGGGAATTCAGGATTAATTTCATCCATCTCAATTAGTTGCTCGTATGGAACGTTTGCTTCAGCAAGTAATACATTCATGTGTCCAGG
>DAZU01000043.1:26544-33593 GCA_002507425.1 Euryarchaeota archaeon UBA53 | reverse complement strand
GCCACTGGATGGATTGCGTATTTTACCTCTGTATCGAATTTATCAGCAACTAAATCTGCAAATTCTTTGACTTGATGTTGGCACTGACTGACTGCCATTCCATATCCAGGAACAATGATGATCTTTTGCGCTCCATCAGCCATCATAGCGACTTCATCAGCATCAGTTCCAACCTTTGTTCGTGTTAGTTCCTGTTTGTCTCCACCTCCAAATGATTTGAATAATACATCCCCTAATGTTCGATTCATAGCCTTGCACATGATAAATGTGAGAATCAATCCGGATGCACCGACTAAACTTCCAGCAACAATTAAAACGCTATTTCCTATTATGAAGCCAGTAAAAGCAGCAGCTATACCAGATAGGGAATTGAGTAGAGAAACTACAACAGGCATATCTGCTCCTCCAATTGGCAACACGATTGTTATTCCAAGAATAAATGATATGATTATTATCAACCACATATACAATTCACTGGTTTGGTTGTTAATTTGTAGGCCAATTAGAACAATGACTGCGAAGAACAAGAATCCTTTGATGGGATTTAGCCATGATGGACCCCAAGTTGGGGTCTTATACCATTTTCCGAAGATTTCAACTCCACCCTTTAGCTTATACATTGCTAAGATAGAGCCACTAAGCGTCATCCATCCTACTAATGCAGACAACCCTGCAGCTGTGTAAATTACTCCTAAATCTAGTCCGACAGGTAATTTTTCACCTTCGTAGATGTATTTCCAACTTTCTGACAATGCGACAAGAGCAGATGCAGCTCCACCAAAACCATTGAACAAAGCAACCATTTCTGGCATACCTGTCATTTCGACCTTAACTGCCATAATGTAACCAATTATGGAACCAATTGCAATTCCTCCAACAATTATTCCCCAATGAATTCCGTGTTCATTGCTGAAATGAATTGATAACAGTGTAGTAACAACCGCAACAGCCATTCCTGCCATGCCATACATGTTACCTAAAGGTGCGGTCTTTGGATGTCCCAATTTCTTCAATCCAAAAATGAATAGAGCGGCTGAGATAAGATAACCAAATTCAATCCATTGATATGCTTCTTCCATATCAAGACCTCCTGTTTTTCTTGCCGGCAATCATATTCAACATTCTGTTAGTTACGGCAAATCCACCAACAATGTTGATCATAGCGAGGACTATTGCACAAAATGCTAGAATATTCGAAGTCATGTAATCACCATTTGAACTGGCAACTTTCGCACCGATTAGGGCCCCAACTACGCTGATTCCAGATATTGCATTTGCACCACTCATCAATGGAGTATGCAACATCGATGGAACTTTTGTAATCAGTTCAAAACCTAAGAAAATGGCTAAAACAAATAATGTTATTGACCCGATTAATAGTGCAGGCGTAATCATAAAATCCCTCCTAATCTAGTTTGTTTTGGATGCATTTCTCCATCTCGACAAATTAGAACTCCACCCATACCGGGTACGTGGAAATCGTTTCCTTCTGGTGCTCCGACTAGAATGTCATCATCCTCTGAAATTTGGAAACCATTTTCTTTATCGACCAAACTTGTAATGAAAGTCGTAAGGTTGTTTGAGTAAAGCATAGATGCGGTGTTAGCAAGGGTTCCTGGTAGGTTTGAGGTTCCAACAATAATCACACCATTGTCAGTTGTGTATATTTCCCCTTGCTTAGTTAATTCACAGTTACCTCCCACATCGGCATTCATGTCGACTACAACTGCTCCCGATTTAAAATTCTGAACTGCTGAAGCGGGCACGGTTATGGGGGCGGGTCTACCAAAAATACGTGCGGTTGTAACAATAATATCCGCATCACTAGCTACCTCACAAACAGTATCATTTACTTTCTGTATAAACTCTGGAGTTAATGGCTTCGCATAGCCTGCCTCGTCTTCGAAATCGTCCATTCCTTCTACCTCAATGAATCTTCCACCGACAGATTCAATCTGTTCTGCCGCAGACTTTCTAACATCTGATGCGAACACAATTGCTCCTATTCTTTTAGCTGTAGCAATCGCTTGTAGTCCAGCTACACCTGAACCCATTATGACTACTTTTGCAGGTCTTACCGTACCAGCAGATGTAGTCATCATGGGTATGCCTCTTGGAACCTGAGATGCTCCAAGTAGAACAGCCTTGTATCCAGAAAGATTGTCCTGGCTTGAATTTACATCCATTGACTGTGCACGAGAAAGTCTTCTAGGAATCATATCCATACTCATCAGAGTTATTCCTTCATCGTTGCATGCTTTCACTTTATCTGGGTGACGAAAAGGATCTGCTACACAGGCAACAATCTGTCCTTTTGATAATTCAGAGAGGTCTGGTAACCTAATCGAGATGATGATATCACATTCCATTACAACTGTTCTATTTGCTATTGTTGCTCCTGAATCTGTATACTCTTTGTCCGAGTAGTTTGCTGCGATTCCGGCGCCGTTTTCAACTACAACTTCAAATCCGGCTTTGAGAAGTTTTTTCATGCTGCCGGGAACTATCGCTACTCTTGTTTCATCCTGCGGTTCTAATGGCACGCCAATCTTCATCTAATCACCCTGCGAATGATATACATTACACTCGATAAAATGGCGCACTTAGAGAAGGTTATTGAACGACTCGGTCTAAACCTCAAATATTGCTGATTGTAAATACAACTTCAAACCTTATGGACATGGTATTACTAGAGAGAAATATCGGAGTGTATCTTATGACAAGAGGGCGTAGAAAAATTGCAGTAATAGGAGCAGGTAACGTTGGAGCGACCTGTGCATTTGTATTAGCACAAATGAAGTTAGCAGATATTGTCATGCTCGATATATTTGAAGGGTTTGCGAAAGGTAAGGCGCTTGATATGAGCCAAAATAGTAACGTTTTGAACTACGATGGCACAATCACTGGGACCTCCAAATATTCTGACATTTCTGGATCGGATGTAGTAGTTGTTACATCGGGCTTTCCAAGAAAGCCTGGGATGACTAGAGAGGATTTAATCAGCAAGAATGCGGAGATCGTAACTCAGGTTGGTGAAGGTATACGAGAACACGCTCCAGAATCTACAATAATTATGGTTACTAATCCTCTGGATTTGATGACTTACCATATGCAAAAAGTAACCGGTTTTCCGACTAACAGAGTAATCGGTCAAGCCGGAGTTTTGGACAGTGCTCGAATGGCCCATTTCATTGCGCTTGAATTAGATTGTGCCGAGGAAGACGTTTCGCCTATGGTATTGGGTGGACATGGGGACACAATGGTTCCGCTCCCAAGGTATACTACCGTTGGAGGAATACCAATTACTCAACTAATGTCAGAAGAACGTATTAGGGAAATTAGTGAAAGGACTGCGGGAGGTGGCGGTGAAATTGTCAAACTGCTGGAAAGAGGGTCTGCATTTTACGCCCCCGGATCAGCTGCCGCAATTATGGCAGAAGCAGTGATTAACGACAGGCGTAGAGTTATACCTGCATCTTGTCATCTAACAGGTCAGTATGGACTGGATGATGTCTATATAGGGGTCCCGACGATTATTGGTGCAAATGGTGTTGAAAAAATCTTCGAGTTGGATTTGACAGAATCTGAATTAGAATCTTTACAGGGTTCGGCTAATTTTTACAAATCACAATTAAGCGAATTGCTTGGATATTAATGTAAGTCCAAAGTTCAATTTCCGTGTGAAAAGGCTACCATTTCGTCTATTGAAAGGTGGTCAACTGTATTTTTGCAGTAGTGTGCTTTCACAACCTTTCCTGTTTTGTCGATTAAAATGTCTGCCGGAATAGTTGAAAGTTTTGAAATTGATAACGTTCTAGGGAAATAACCCTTTACAGTGGCTTTCAGCAAAGTAATGGGTGCTGATAATGTTCCTATCATGAATCTTAGAAACGACTTCTCTACTGAGTGCTTTGTGAATAAATCATAATTTTCATCAGCCACAATTGTGAATGGGGCATTGTGATGCTTCATCCTTTTTGTTAGATCTTTAATATTCGCGTCAAAAACTCCTACCATAACAGTGTCGCTATTGAATTCATTCCACCTCTTCATGATAGCATTTATTCTCATGTTGCAAAATGGGCAGGAAGAAAATCGAAAAAAAGTTAAAATCATATTCTTGCCTTTCATATCTGAACTGTTGAAATTCTTACCATCAACGGATGGTAAAATAAATTCTGGGGCCATGTCGCCGGACTGTAATCTCGCCATGAATTAAACCAACAGACGGATGATATATTGTTTTACTGGAATATTCTCAATGTCATTTGTTCATTCTAAGGAGAATCTGGGATAACATTAAATCCGAGATGTTTTTTTTTAAAATCGATGAGGAAATTTACTTTGGCACTTGGTATAGTTACTATTTTTATGGTATCGTTATTTTCTGGAATTCTTAATTATCATCAAACTCAAGAGAATTCGCTAGATGATTATAACCAGGAATCACAACGTGCTAATTCGAAGGGAAATGAACACTCAGCATGGATAGAAGATTGGGGAGTATACGTCACAGAGGATCTGGCACTCCATTCTTATCACAAGACCAAGTATATCGATGGTAGCTATGGGTATGACGATGTTGGTAACTTCTATTTCGCATACCAAGATGACAATGTTGATTTGTCAACTGGGTCAGACACTTTCGACACGAACTCGAGAGGAATTTACATACACAAAATAAGCCCAACAGGAGAATTGGTTTGGACAGAAAAAATTTCGAACAGTAGAAATGACTGCGATCATTACAACCGTAACGAATGTAGATTGCTAGGTATGCATATAGTGGCTGAGGATTCCTTCTATTTAGTTTGGCAAACCTACCACACACAAACATGGTATGTTGGTGACGAACTGGAGTTCACATCAAGCGGACACAACATCGCCGTCGCTTTCCACAGCCCTGATGGTTGGACCTTTGCAGAAGCATCTTCCACAAGAGGATGGACTGTTGATTACATCAAGAAACAGATGCTTGATGACTCTGGAAATTTGATTATATTAGAAATGGGTAATAATAACGGTGCATATCAAGATTATACACTCAGGTCTTACAATTCCACAGGGGCAAAATGGGCAAGAACTCTAGAGACATATTATGGGTCGCCTTTGCGAAACTATTACCCCATTCTAATAGATACTTTTGCTAATAATACTGAATTATTTATAACAACGAAAAACAATGTAAAATATGATTCGCAAACCATATCCTGCCCACCAAATTCTCAAGAAAATGTTTGTCATATATGGTTCAACATAAACAGCGATGGTCTGAAGGTAGGTCAAACCAAAGTAAAATACACATCAATGGAGTTTGTAGATTTAGCTGTTGGCTCTGAGGGGGCATACGTTTTAGGAACCACTAGAGACCATATAAGAGAAAATAATGGTCAAAGCAACTTTAGCGGATTCATATCAGACTATGGTGTCTACACAGCATATGTAGCAAAGCTGCAAAGAGATGGGGCTTGGGCTTTCAATGTTGATATTGCTGACGATTCTAACAATGATTTAGTTGAATTCTTCGACAGTGACGATGAAGGATTTGGGAATATATTTGTACAACCAGATGGGGATGTTTCCTTCAGTTTCCAAACATATGACAGTGGATATTATGAAGAGCAAAGATTCGAAATCGAAGGACAAATTTCAATTGAAGCCTACCAAACTTTCGTGAACATTGACAAAGATGGAAATTATCTATCTAATACAACATTTGCGTTCTATGATGTTGATTATTGGGATTCTGATTATTTTGCAAAGCCAGTGATTGGTGAGAGCGGATTCATGGCAATATGGTTGGATGGTAGAGGGGGCGCCTACGACGTCATCATGCCTAATGGTTCGAGAAACTATGGCGGATTAGCCTTTGTAAGTTATCAAACTGGTGAATTGCTGGATTATGAACCGATCACCACCTGGGATTGGGACTGGATTTACCCTATGTCAATTAGCCCGCGGGGTGACGTTATGACACACCATTCGCTAAGATTCGATGGAAATTGGTATAGATACTTCAAAATCTGGGGAGTTGATGCAGATTCTGACGATATAGGGAATGGTGATAATTGCCCAGACGATTACAACCCAGGACAGTGGGATTACGACAAGGATGGTATGGGTAATCCTTGCGACCCAGACGACGATAATGATGGAGTTCCAGATATTTATGATTACTGTAATATGGGGAGAATGGACTGGATAACTTCTGAATTTACAGATCACGACAGCGATGGGTGCATGGATGCCGACATTGAGGACCTAGACGATGATTCAGATGAGGTTGTGGATGATTTGGATGCCTGCCCCAGAGGGATTATCGGAACTGGCGAGGACACAGACGGAGACGGCTGTAAAGATGAGGAAGACAATGATGACGATAATGACAACATCGACGATGGATCTGACCTATGTAATCCAGGGAAGATTGATTGGTTATCTGGCACTTTAACTGATCACGATAGTGATGGGTGTCATGATGAAGATGAAGACTTGGATGATGATAATGACGGTGTGCTGGATGAATTTGATAGTTGTCCGAAAGGAATAACAAATTGGGTTTCCAACCTAAATACCGACGCAGATCAAGACGGCTGCCAAGATGGCACAGAAGATTTGGACTGCTGTGGAGACACCCCAAGCGAATCAGGAGTTTACTACATCTGTCCTTACAATTCCGAAGTCGTCTCAAGTCTGGCGGAATGCACTGAACCAGATGAAGATAACCAGACAATAGACAACTCTGATTACAAAATAATTTACATTTGCCCTGACACGTTTGAGTATGTTGACAATATAAACGACTGTCCAGAATCTCTTCAGATTCCATCGCCGGATAATACTTCAAATGTAACTAATATTATTGTAGATCCTGAGGCTGAAAACTCGGAAGATTACACAATTTGTGAAGGTGGCGAAATAATTGTATTGAAAGGCAAAACCTGTGAGGACTTTACCGATAGTGAATCTGAATCTGAATCTACTATAATTGACAACACCAAAGCTCTTGATGATACCGTCCTTTACATATCGATTTCAGCAATTGCATT
>DAZU01000043.1:11077-26156 GCA_002507425.1 Euryarchaeota archaeon UBA53 | reverse complement strand
AAATGGTCTCCGGAAGATGCTGATAACTTATTTGGAGGAATGTCTGAATCTTCACCTCCAGCGGCAAACTGGGGTAATACAGATGCCCCTCCCCCATCAATGAGTGGAGAGAATGACGGTGGCTATGAGTGGCTTGAGTGGCCCGAAGGTTCTAACAAGCATTGGTATCGCGACGAAAATACAAAACAACCTTGGCAGAGATATAAGCAATAATTTGATTTGATTAAATTTTAAATTATTTTATGCTCTATCAATTTTAAGGGAGTGAATTCGACCGACGGTAGTTGCATTAGAGGTTGGGTTCTTTACACATACTAATTTCTTGTTGATTCTTCCTCGACTACGCATTCTAACTAGTATTTCCTGTCCGATATAGCAACCTTTTGCCTCGTGCACTAGATGTCCTAAACCGCAAACAAGCGGGTTAACTTTCTCAGTTATCTCATATCCCTGGTGTGGGATAAGGTTTTGAATTCGATACTCAGAAAATTCTTCGAGAGTCATATCAACTGTTATGTCGATTCTTGTTGGTGCAACAATCAAAAAACCACGAAATGTCTCGACTTTTGTAACTCCATCACTGACCTCAATATCATTAGTAGAAATGTAAACATTGTTTGCATCACTAACATCCGATATCGTTACATCTTGACCTAATATTCTTGAGGATATATGGTCAATCAGCTTATTTTTATATGGGCAATGACCGATTATTGCTAAAATCTCGGGCATTTCAATTATGTCTGCCATGTCGATAATCTTGGCATTTTTTGTTGTAAAAACTGTGCTACAGGTGCCATCGACTTTATTTGTTGATAGGCCGTCTAGAAACTTGTATCTGTCACTTCCTTTCACAATCAAGACATAGGCGTCAAGTGCGAAAACGCCCATACTACATCACTCAGGCGAATGATTCTCCGCAGCCACAAGAACTTGAAGCGTTGGGGTTGTTAATTTTGAATCCGCCACCCATCATTCTATCGACGTAGTCGATTTCAATTCCATCTAGCAGATGTGATGAAGCATTGGGCACAAGCACTTTGAACCCATCTATGTTCAATTCTTGACAATCTTGTTCTGTTGATTCCACTATCTGTAAATCATACATATATCCAGAGCATCCACCCGATAAGACACCAACTAGAAGACCGTGCGATCTGTCATCTCCAAATGCTCCTTGCAACATTTCTTTTGCCTTTTCAGTAATTGTTAATGATACCTGAATTACCTCAGGAGCATTGACAAGTATTGTGGGAGCTGTGTCACAGGTATTACAGTCCATGAATATCCCAATCGCTGCTTCCTTTTGAATATGTGTGCTAAATGAAATACCACTTACCTTGATTTAGACATAGGTTCAGTTTAATTTAATTTTCTTTGTTGCTCTTTTAGGAGTATGTTGCATCGTCTAATCTGTTCTTTCGCAAGTTTCTGATGATCCTTCTTTAAACCTCTTGGAATTGCTTGTTCAAAACACTTTATTGCATCAGAAAATCTTTGCATCTCTGCATATGCAGTCCCCATATTGTATAGCGTCTTCCCTTGGACCTCCTTGGGATTAATTACCATGGCCTTGTGATAGGATTCCACACATTTTGGATAGTCTTCCAAGTAGTAAAGCGCATTCCCTCGTCCGTTCAGTATTCTTATGACCATTTCATCATTTCCTGCGAATGATGGCAGGGCTCTATCAAAACATGAAAGTGCTTCCCTATATTTTTTATCTTCAATCAACCCTACACCTTTGTTATACCACTCTATGTCTTGATTGGCAATCGAACGGGAATTTGTCTCCATAGGCGAATAGCTGTTCATTTTAGTGGAGGCCTCTAATGCCGCTGCTGCCAGATCTACCGTATCTTCGTTGGTCTCAATTTCTTTTTGTTCTCTGTTGATTTCACGCTTAGTTTCGTTGTCACTACTTAATGATTGGTCAGTTACTTCTGCCTGATGATCTATCGTCATTGGCACTTGCTCATGTTGTGATATCTCGGGTTGCTCATTCGTCACAGGAGAAACTTGTTCTTCAACTTCTTTTCCTTGCTCCTTCAGAATGGCAGCTTTTTGATGACATCTTTCAGCGGTCTCAAGTTCACCTGCAGCTTCAAGAGCTCTGGCTAAACCAATCCAATTATCAGGATTTGATTTATCGGTTTGGATAATTGCTTTCCAACACTTTACGGCCTCTGTGTGCTGACCAGATGCAGACAGAGCCCTTCCCTTGAGTGCAGTATCGTCTTTGCACAAATCTACTGCTTCCATTGCTAGAGCAGGTCCTTCTGGAATTGTTGGCGGGAGGCCTTGTAAATTATCCAATATTTTTGCTTCACCTTCTGCTAATTCGACCAAAAGTAAGGCAAGCGAATGCTTACCCTCTTCATCATGTGATAAGTTTCGCCTTGCAGTCAATAACGCCTCAATATTGCTTGATTCTTTGGCAAGTATTAGTAATCTCTGGGCTGCTTTTAGGTAACTTGGTTCATGCATTATCGCGTTGCAAAAGCAATCAATTGCAGCCTCTTTGTTTCCCTTTCTTTCATGTAGGGCTCCAAGGTTAAAGTAGCATTTCGAGTGGTTTGGATTTAGTGTAATTGCGTGATTATACGCTCCAATTGCGTGATCGTCGAGTCCCATGGCTGCCATAGCACCAGCAGATATTCTCCACGAATCAAAATGCTGAGCTGCGTCTGTGTGTAAATATTCCTTTAATATCATTAACGCATTTCGCGCATTTCCTTGACCTAACTCACCTGTCGCTCTCTCACACAAATTATCTAGGTCTACTGCAATCTCTGGAGCAGCAACTTGTTGTGACTGGATTTCGTCAATGGGTGTTTCAACATTATTTTGAGATTCAACTACCTGATTCTCATTTTCTGAGTCATATGAATTTTCATGAACAGCTTCTGATTTGTTAGAAGTATCGACAGCAGGTTGAAGTCTCTGATCTACCATTCTTTGCTTAGTTTGTGGCATAACTACCGAGTTTGGGTTAATTTTTGCTCCAGCTGCTTTATTTTGCTCAACAATCTTGAGTAAGTGTGGGTGTCCCGGGAAGAAATTAAGTGATTTCATGGCGACTTCAACTGCACCATCTATGTCACCTAGTCTGTCCAAGAGCACTGCCAGGTTAGCAAGAGCTGGACCATGCTCTGAATCAAGGTCAAGACAAATAACGAACGACTGTTTTGCGCCTTTCATATCCTGTTCCGCTTCCAGAAGAACACCGCGATTGAACCAAGCCATTGCATTAGATGGGTCAAGAGCAATAGCTTTGTTAAAACAATCTAGGGCAGAGGTGTGGTCCCCAGTTCGGTGTGCAGCTTCACCATGGTTAATCAAAGTCTCAACATCCAATGATGAACTGTCACTAATCTCTTGATTGACATGGATATCTGAATCAGAGTCCGCATCTGTAGTAGCACTATCTGGAATCGAAATTACGTTCTTTACAACGTCTGCAAGTGATGACATCATTGTATCCGTTATTTCACTAGCAGCGTCGAGTGGGTCAGTCGTAGAGTCATCATTCTGCTCTGACATAGTATAGTTCATTATACCATAAGGCATAAGCATTGTCCGTGAGCGTTCCCGCTTAATTGATACGCAAATCCCGGTTAGAGTTAGTCGTGCGGCCATCTTTTACCAATGAATATGGAGGCGCATTTGTTTTGATAGAACCCGGAATAAATGGGGATTTAGAAATAACCGAACCTTATTTCATCGGTGCACGGCCTGTAACTCAAGTTGAGTGGGCTAGTGTCATGGAGAATAACCCTTCGAAATTTAACAACGGCTGGTCTTCTGGACTAAGACCAGTTGAAAGCGTTAATTGGTTAGATTGTCAAGAATTTATTTCAAAACTTAATCTTGCGGAGACCGGGCTTCGATTGGGATTGTCAGGTATGTGGCGTCTACCAACAGAGACAGAATGGGAATACGCTTGTCGGGCAGGTACTACAACTCGATGGTTCCACTCTGACAGGGATACTGACCTAGACGAAGTTGCCTGGCATGGTGGTAACTCAGGTGCCACAACAAGGGAGGTTGGCCAAAAAAAATCTAATCCTTGGGGATTATATGACTGTCATGGTAATGTTGCTGAATGGACAAGCACAGACGTCGGTCTAAATCGAATTACAAAAGGCGGCAGTTGGTTAATGGAATCAGAATCCACCACCTCCTCAGCGCGTAGAATTACCTCTATCAATAAGCGAAGTGATGGAATAGGCCTACGGTTAGTTTGGGCTCCGGTCTAAATTTACTCCTCTTCTCTGGGTTTGAATACATTGACGACATTAAGTCTAACAAAAACCTCTAGATATGCTCGAACTCTATCCTTGACGGGGGCTATATCCTCATGATATAACGACTCCATTATTATGCAAATTTCAGAAAAATTTCTATTTCCATCTATCAGTTCCCAAAGCATTGATTGTGTGTGATGCATGGACCTTTTGACCACTTTTGGAGCTCGCAAAATTTTTGCAAGTAAACTCTCAAACCTTGTAAATTTCTTCTCAATTATTAACGTCACATCAAGACCTGTGACACCTTCAATTTCTGGATGAACTCCTACATCACCAGTCAATTCCCAATCTACTGGCAACTTTACTGGAATATACTCATCCCAGCTGTTATCCATACTCACAAACCCTCCGTTGAGTAGGTCAAATAAAGTAATGACAACATCGAAATCACTCCGCATATTCCTGTAATCTTTTTTAATTCATTTCTATGTGAAAACCTATCAAGTAACCAGGTAGATACGCCAAAGATTGCTACAAACATCAGTAGGACATACCACAGATCAGGTAATTTAGCCATATTCAATTTTCTCCGTCTCTAGAATCTAATTTTGATTTTTTTCCCAGGCTTCATATTCTGCTACCTTTCGATTATACTCTATCATCTGGCGATGATATTCTTCAACAGCGTCAGGACTTGAGGTGTCCACTATTTGGGACGTCATTGCGCCAAATTGTTGAACCTGTTGTGCACTTGACGCAGGTGGTCCCGATAAGATTGTTGCAGGTGGTCCCGATACCATTTCCTCATTATCAATATCAGCTTCTTCGTCTAACATATCGTCATCTATTCTAAAGTAACGACGCATGAAAAATACAGATAGCGCAAAGATGACAATGATTCCGGAAATGCTACTAATTGTGGTCAAAGATATCCCGCTAACATCATCCTCTGATTCCCAGATTATATGCTGACTAATCCTTTCTTTAATTACACCATCACTTGAATTGATATAAATTTCAATATTTCCTTCAAGGTCACCTTTTTCTCGGATTACCTCGCATCTCATGTTGTATTTTTGTTCAGTTATGTGGCCTGGAGAAAGTTCAATTCGAAATGGATTGTTGTTTATTGCTGTGCCCAAGCATAGCATACCCCAGCCTTTGGGCATTGTCGATGAAACGTCCAATATTTCCGGTTGTGTAGAGGTTGAGGTGATGTTTACCCATTGTGTTCGTTTTGTACTCGTTGGTAACTGCGATGTTGAGTCTGGTATTTTTCCTATCACTACGTTACGCCTTTCCGCTACTATAAGCACAGATGTAGATGATTCCAATAATGGTAGATTGTCTTCCCCTATCCCTCCTTCGAGTTGGATTATTACTGATACTACAGTGTTGAGACTACAATTGCTTGAAATAATTATTTGAGCGTTTATCTGTTTGGCTTCAGTAGGGCCGAGGTTTAGGTTTATCCATTCGCCAGCAGGTTTTGATATACCATCTTCGGTAGACAAAAATCCGGTTATTTCCTCAGAAATAGGAGAAGATTCGATTACCAATCTCGCCCTTATTGTGGAGTCAGCAGCATTTCCAATATTCCATGCAGTTGCATCGATAGAGTGACTAGAATTGGTTGAAACAACTAAATCAGTATTTATTGAATCAAGTCGAGGACTTCTGATGGTTTTGGTCAAGGCTTCAAAGTTTACTGTGTTATCGTCTAGATTTTCATCAATACCATTGTTAGGGGCAATTTGGATAACAATCTCGTGAAATTCGTTCGGTGATTCCAGTGGTGGTAGATACAACCAAAGGTCAACAATTTTTTCGTTATCTAGATCATAAGAAACGGACAATGGCAAACCATTTGTCACATTTTCGTCATCAACAAAGGCCCACCATTTCCAGGATTCTGGCGACTGAGGCAACGATATTATTCCAATATCACCACCGTTACCATTATTCGTTACTTTCAACGATATCAAAGCAGGGGTTCCAGGTCGTAATGTCGATGGTGATTCAAGTAAGGAAATAGCCAAATCGTGACTTGATTCCACAATTACACCCTCGGAAGTAAGACCTGTAATCAATTCGCCAGAGCGCAATGAAAATGCCTGTGGTGTTATTTTTGGCCCGATATCGTTTGCCTGAGCATTCTCAGGTGCAAAAATTTCAATTGTGAATCTAGAACTTTGTCCAGGATTTATTGCCAAATCGGGAGTGGCAGAAAGTTCAACACTCCATCCTGTAAGTTCGGTGTAATCAACCGATGGCCTGAAAATATCAATTCTGCTAGCATTATTGAATATGATAAACTCTAATTCAATTGAGCTTCCTGGTTTGATTATTACAGTATCATCGCTAACATAGTTCATTGATATTTCAGCGTCGCTTACCATTGCCGCTGCAATTGATATTGCCTTCCGGTCATACTTGGTTGTGTCATTTTGACTAGTAGCAGTAAGCCACGTTTCGGCAATAATATCAGGTTCTATACCTGCTGGTATTGTTGCAACAAATTTGACAGTAGTCGGTTGGTTAGGTCTTACCTGTACTGCTGACGACTGATCCCATGCGAAATTAATCGACCAACCATTTGGCATAATTTTGTCTTCAAGCTCTAAAGTGAATACATCTGTTGCTTCACCAGCATTTTCCAATGTTACATTGAATTCACAACTGTGACCTGGTAAGCATCTTGGTGAAATTTCTGGCTGAATAATGACAGGTATTCTACTTGGCAGGATTTTGATGGTTGAATTTACTGAAGCGTTAATATTTTGATATGTGTTGGATTCAATTCTAATTTCAACAGGATAGTTTCCCTGATTTGAACTATCATTAGTCTTAACCTTAAGATCAAATTCTTTTGTTTGGCCTGGTAATAAATCGATACCTGTTGATGATACACTCATACCGTTAGTATATGAAAAATAATGTGACCATTCGGGGGGTATTCCATCTGCGGTAGGTATATATCTTTCAGATACGTTTCCTGTATTTGTAACCTCTAACCTAGTAGTTGACCATTCTCCTGCTAGACCACCGAGTATTGAACCTCCACTTAATTCAACTCCAAATTCCTGTTTCTTTGCACCTTGTTCGTATATTATCACTAATTCATCTATCCATATCCCGATATCTTCATCAACTGAATCTGAAGTAAATATGAATCTAAGTTGTGTTGAGGAATGAAAATATTTGTTATCAAGTGGTATGACAGGGGAGTTCCTTCCATTATAGGATTCAGAAAATGTTCTCCAGGTTATTTCATTAACCACATCGTCGTCTACAGTCCCCTGCATGGTAAAAATTTCATCCCATATTCCATTTTCGTTCTTCATGTAACCTTTCATTTGGTCCCCTTGGCCGATGCTTCCAGTATAAAAAAACGAATATCCAATTGCCGTATTATGAATCGCAGTATGGTCTGATAAGTCTAGTGGCGGACTAGTCAAGGTTGATGTCTGAAGAGGACTGTATGTTGAAAACTGTCCATTTCCTACATGAAAAGCGCTGAATTGAGAAAGGTAGGCGTCGGAGCTTGTATTCCACTCACCAGATACACTCCATTGAGATATATTATCGCAATTATCGTAAATTCTTGCTATTGTAAGATGTCTAGATAGGAAGTTGTTACTTCCATCAATATCTCCTAATGTGTTCGAAGTCGAAATAACTAGTGTGTGGTTTCCGGAATAATCAGGTGTCCACATAATTAGAACGTTATCACTTGAACCGGCTTGTATAATTGGAGAATTCATTGTTTTATTTAGAAGTTCAAATCTAGTGTATTCATTGTGCAGGATAAGAAAACTCATATTAAGAATACCAGAATCTGAATTTCCTAGATTTTCAACAGAAACGTTGATTTCCATTTCAACACCAATAACACCATCGGTTACATACATGCTTGCAGGTTTGTCAAATCCCTGAATGGGGTGGTTAGATGAAAATTTTTCATATAGGGATTCGTTTACAGAATTAGGGTACGAAATCGAGACATCTGAGACCCTCAAATCTACTGCACTGGAATTTGTAGGCGATCCGCTAGATATAGGTAAACAATGCGACAGAAGAAGCGCGATTAGGATCGCATTAGCGAGTTTCTGCGTGTGCATCACATGCATACAATACTTCAATCAATATCAGACCTTCGCTACTCTTCCTCAATGCTATTTCGAGCAGATTGTAATTTCAAATCGGTTTTTCTTTGTTTTGCTCTTGCGGCAAAATACACAGTAAACGACGGAACAAGAACCATGCTAAAGCATCCAATAACAGCAGCTAAAGCCCATAGAAACTCGGTAGCAGCGTCTACCTCAAACATTTCAACATTGTATAACTCCTCGTTGACCTGTTTTAGTTCGACAGACGGGTTTACACTACGGTTACCTTGCTCAATCACCGTAATTCTGACTTTTGTTGGCTCAAATGTATTATTAACTATGCTCGAAGCCTTAGAAGTTGCTTCTTTTTCCGAATCCGCAAAAACTGAACCCTTACCCCTGATTGATGGGTCTGGATCTGTAAGAGAGATAATACTAGTCGAATCACCGGTAGAGTTTATTTTGTGTTCAATTTTCTTTTTGCATGATTCACTGCAGGAAAATTCAGTCGCATCCGGATTGCCAAGATCTGGGTGGCTGTACAGGCCATTTCCGTTTGATATTGCGATAGTAGATCCGCTAGAGAGGGAGGTTGCGGTTAGATTGACCCAAGTCAGATTGATACCGTTGATGTTAGCGTCCCAGGTCCATGTAGTCTGATTTCCCTCCGAATCGTAATATCTTTCTGAATCCCCTAAATCTACAGTAGTCTCAAGAGACTGAGATTCATACAGGTAAACCTCAGTATTTATTGTAGCGCCATAGACAGCATAAGCTAATAGGAAAATCAACGTTAACCCTAGACCAATCAGCGTTCGCAGAAGGTTCGGATTTTGAGCCAACGCCTTCCGCATATTACTTTCGAAATCAGCCTTGTTCATCAATTCTTGTACCTAGCCCCGCAGTATGCTTCTTTGTAACAAGATACTGTGGATTAAACAGTTTTCTTCATATATGGGAGTCAGGTCGGGAAGTTGCTTGGTGTTACGATGACGACGTATTATGATGTTCCAGCAGACTTACTTAATCCTGCTCTGGCTGATAAGTTGTCTGAAAATAAATCGATTAATCGTCCTCAGTGGGCCGATTTTGTGAAAACAGGTATTCACCGGGAAAGACCACCTTCACAAACAAACTGGTGGGAACTACGTTGCGCTGCCCTACTTCGAAAGGTTGGAAGAGATGGACCCATAGGTGTCAACGCTCTAGCCCAAGCCTATGGTGGGAAAAAGGACAACGGATCGAATCCGCATACACCGGCAATGGGATCTAGACACATCATTCGAACTGCCTTACAACAATTGACCGAAGCTGGCCTTGTAGAAATGAAGGAAATGAAAACAGTTCAGTCAGTTGATGGAGATCAAAAGTTATACCCCGGGAGAACGTTAACACCATTAGGACACAAACTTCTGGACGAAGTTGCTCATTCAGTTCGTCCAATTGCTGAGGAACTATATCCTGGTCTGAGTAAATACTAACTGGAAGGGAATGGAGGTGATATCAATGACATCAACTGTTGATGATGATTTGGAAAATCTTCGTTCTCAGAGAATGGCAGAAATACAGTCGCAACTAGAGCAACAAGCAGCCGCTCAAGCTAATGCCGAACTTGAACAGCAAGCAAAGCAGGATGCTATTGCAGAACTCGACAAGTCAATGAAATTCGTCCTAACACCGGAAGCAAGGTCTAGACTTTCTAGCTTGAACCTCGTTAATCCAGAACTTACAACAAAAGTGAAAACGCATCTTGCAACATTAGCGGAAAAGAAACAAATTGCTGTTCCTGTCAACGACACTCAATTAAAAAATATTCTTTCGGGACTTTCAAAATCTCGAAGAGAAACGACAATCCGAAGAATCTGAGGGGAAAGTATGTCTCGAAATAAGCCAGCCGCAAAAAAAATTCGACTGCTAAAAGCAGGTAAGCAAAATCGTCGTGTACCAGTTTGGGTTATGCTAAAGACATCCAGAAACACAGTTTCACATCCTAAGAGGCATCATTGGAGACGTAGTAAATTACAAAGGTGATATCAATGGCAAGAGGAGCAGTTAGTGAGTTAGTAGTACCTTTGAGGAATGCGTGGAATATTACACGTTACAAAAGAGCGCCTAGAGCAATTCAGATTATAAAAAACGAAGTCGTACGACATCTAAAAGTCCGAGAGGATGAGGAAGTCTGGATTGATCCGTCTGTGAATGAGGCAATTTGGTCTAGAGGAATCGAAAATCCTCCGAGAAAAATTCGCTTACAAGTAACTCGTCACGAAGAACCAGATATACCGATTGAAGTAAAACTAATGGAGGAATGAAAATGGGGAATATTAGGCCGACTTTCATAAAACTTCGTGCAATTATTCTGTGTGAAGAGCATGGTGAAAAATTCACAGATGATTTCGACCACAATAAAAAAGTGGTCGAACAATTGACAGACGTAGAATCTAAAAAACTGCGCAACTGGATAGCTGGGTATGTCACACGATATCGCCAGCGTAGAACCGATTGAGGTGGAATTATGGCGATAAGGGTCGCCTGGGACCGAAATCCAGTCAGCGTCCACGGAACAAAGTCTGATCTTGAGTTAGTGTTGAATCACCTTAGGGAAAAACATGGTTTCCGTAAACATTCACTAATCATGCCTGACAGAGAAAACGATGAAGAGGCCGTGTTTTTCCTTTATTCTGCTTGTGATCCACGATGGATAACGGAGGTTTTGTAATGGGTGACAGAATAAAATCACCTTTGCCACCATCAACTTACGAACTCGAAGTGATTTTGGTCGGTATTAATCATCCAGGCAACCTAGGAGCCGTTTCTCGAGCCATGTTGAATTATGGCTTTGATAAGTTGACTTTAGTAAATCCAAATTGTTCACCACACGATCCTGAAGCACGTAATCGGGCGAAACATTCAGGGTATATACTTGAAAATGCAAGGATTGAAGATTCACTTTCTGACGCAGTATCAGGGTCGTCATTAGTAATTGGAACGAGTGGAAAGAGGGAAGTTGGATCCAAAATACTACGAAGGCATTTCCTACTTCCTTGGGAAATGTGTTCAAAATTGGAAGGATTTGATGGAAGAGTTTCTTTAGTTTTTGGCGAAGAGGGTAAAGGTTTGACAGGTTCACAACTTGGTTTGTGTGATTTTCTTGTAACATTACCAACGTGGGAAGGATATCCGATTGCAAACTTATCACATGCAGTAGGTCAGATTTGTTATGAATTACATAGAGACAGAATATTGAATGGTGTATCTATTTTAGGTGTGAATAGTTCAAAATCAATTTCATCAGATTTACGATTGATTTTACGCAAGTCGATAGATGACTTTTGTAATTCCCTTGATAGTGATAAATCTGAATTGATTAACGATGTATTCGAGCGAGTAATTCTTCGAGGCCTCCCAATAGATAGCGAGGCGGAGAGGATGATCGGTGCATTTGTGCAGGCTGCAACCGCACTGCAAAAACAATCAGGTGATGAGGAATGGAGAAGAAATCGTAGAAAAAGAGTTACTCCTGATTCATAGTCGAGTAAGGAAAAGTAATTTTAAGCTAACTAAGCAACTAATACCGTTCAATCTAACAAGCGATTGAAATCTACAGGAACTTGTCTTGCATCTGAATTTACATTTAGTTTTCTTTCCTGCAAATTGCACTATTAGCACCATGTTCACGCACAATTACGCTTTCAACCCAGCACCTATCACCATATTGTTCATTGATTAAGTGGGATGAGAAATCCATAGCCATTTTAGCAAAAATTTCAGCCCCAGTCCCTTCAACAGTGACCATATCAATCACACCATCATCATGAAGTTTCTCAAATGTTTGTAACATTGGGTCGTCTGTTGCTACCAACGTCTTGTGATCAAAATTTTCTCTAAGCCACATTTCCAAACCCTTGAGGCTTCCAAAATCAACAACCCAGTTTTTCTCGTCCAAATCTCTGGAGCCAAATTCAAATTCAAATTCTAATGAATAACCGTGTATAAAACGGCAATGGCTCGATGCCTTCCATTGTCGAAAAGCTGCCGACAAGCCTCGCTCGTGTCCATATTTTTTCGTGGAAAAAAAGTTTACCATTCACTCACCTTCAAATTCCAAACAAATTGAGTTTATACAGTATCTCGGACCAGAATATTCTTTGAATAAGTGTCCTAAATGGGAATCACAACCTGAACAGCGAACCTCTGTTCTGATCATCCCATAGCTTCTGTCTTCCAACTTTATGATGTTGGCATTTTGTTCTTCACTTCTAAATGCTGGCCAGCCACAACCAGAATCAAACTTCGAATCTGACTCGAATAATGTCATACCACACTCGGCGCATTTGTATATTCCTATCTTGAAATGCTTGTCATATCTACCACTAAAAGCCATTTCAGTACCGTTTTCTTTCATTACGTGATGTCGTAATTTTTCCTCGAGTGCGTTCTTTAGAACATCTTCCCAAGGGAGCGCATACGTAATTGGATCTTTCCTTCCAATTTCATGAAATGCTAAAATTCTCTCTACATCAGAGCCGCTTTTACCGCTTGAAATTCCCTGTGGATTAGGATTGTATGAAGTGATTGTGTTTTTGAGAATTAAATCAAAATCAAGGTTCAATTTCTTACAGCTAAGCATAGCGTCCCTAAGTATTGTCACCTTATCGCCATCAATGTAAGGTAGTTCAAATGAAATCTTTTCAGAGTTCCAGTTCCCCAGTTTAAATGCTCTTTCTAGCGCTTCATAGAAATCTGGCCTGCAATCAGGATAAATAGCGTGGTCTCCGGAATGAACTCCTAGAGAAATTTTGACATCAGTATTTTCTTCAGTTGCAATTGACAAAGCTGTTCCATAAAGTATAGATGAAAAAATTGCGTTGCGGTTTGGGACAAACGTCGATTTCATTTGCTCTTTTTCATAAAAACCCTCTGGCACGTTAATCTCTGAATCAGTAAGGGCAGACCTGAATGCGGCCATGGCAGATGTCAAGTCGATAACCTTGTGATCGATTTCATGTCCTTTGCTTGATAAATACTCCACATTACTAACTGCCTTATCGATTTCAATTCGATGTTTCTGGCCGTATTCATATGACACGCAAGTGACCCTGTATCCCTCTTTTAACAACCGTAATAATAGACAAGTTGAGTCCATACCACCGCTCAATGACATTATTGCTCTCATTAATCCACACCCATCCATTTGTGAGTTTGCAGCGATAATCTCCATCCGGGAGAATCTTTGACAATCTTTTCGACAAGTGCAAAATTTTTCCCATTTTGTTCAATTGTTTCGCTTTCTATAAAACATGGCTGAAGGAAGTGGTGTTTGAATCCGTGTTTGATTTCATCATAAATTGACAAATCTTGCCCGCAATATACGACTTTTAATTCATCTCCACTTCTCTGCTTTATGTTTAGGCCAGGATACAGTTGGTCTTTGGGAGACACACAAACCCAATCGATTATTTCTGGAACAGGTATAGTGCCGTTGGTCTCTACTGACAGGTAGATGTCGTGTTTTTTTAACTCGCTACCAATCGTATCCAAGTCTTGAAGACAAGGTTCCCCACCTGTAAATATAACCCGTTTGCAATTAAAATCCAATACTTTAGTTACGATGTCTTCCAAACTCATTTCAGTGTATTTCAGAAAATCAGTATCGCACCACTCACAGCGAAGATTACAATTCCCGAACCTTACAAAAACATGAGGTATTCCTGCATGATAAGCTTCACCTTGCACAGAATGAAATATCTCTACAATAGGATAAAGGTTCATATTTTTGCCTCTGTTTATAGTTTAGGAGATTGTATTAGTTGCATTAGTTCGTTGCGTGCTTCACTCTTATCAAAGAATACACCACGCATAGCACTCGTAGTCATTATTGCGTTCTGTTTCGCAACCCCTCGACATTGCATGCAACCATGGGATGCTTCAATAATAACAGCACAACCAAGAGGTTTGATGTTTTCCTCAAGATCATCAGCTACTGCATTCGTTATTCTTTCTTGATTCTGCAATCTTCTTGAATGTAAATCTACAATCCTTGCAAGTTTACTTATGCCGACTATTCTTTTGACTGGTATGTATGCAACATGTGCACGACCTTTAAACGGCTGCAGGTGATGCTCACAAGTTGAGTGGAACTCAATGTCCCTCAATAATACAATTCCGTCATATCCTTCTGCATTGAATGTAGAAGAAAGTACTTCTTTTGCATCCATATTATATCCTGCAAATATCTCTTCATATGATTCGATTACTCGTTTTGGGGTATCGATTAATCCTTCTCTTGAGGAGGACCCCTCGATGTAATTTAGAAGTGTTTTCACGGCCTTTTCCGCTTCTTTTCTGGAAGTCATTTTTTCACCTTTATTCTGCCGTGTCTAGCATCTATATGGTCCAACTGATCTAGCATTTTGCGACACGCTGTTCTGATAGCATCCGCTAAAGAGACAAATTTCCCTTCATCTCCCACGTGTATTTTCATGTCGTCTAGCAACTGGTTTGGAATATCCAAACTAACTTTCGGCATAGTTTGTTCCTTTTTGCTATTATATATTAGTATTAGTATAGTAATACTGGGCGAATATTTTGGCTTTTAGATATTTACGATATAGATGCAACTAAGTCTTCGCGTTTAAATTGTCGAGCAGCAAACCATGCTGCGAATGATGCGTAAACTATGCTTGAAATTACCCATACAATGATGTGTTCTATTATAAT
>DAZU01000043.1:7121-10694 GCA_002507425.1 Euryarchaeota archaeon UBA53 | reverse complement strand
CAAAACCACCATGATTCAATTCCATCAAGGTTAATCACCTGCGTAAATAGGGCTGGGAATATTATAAACAAAATCGCTGGTCCAAGAAGCGAACCTGCTTCTTTTACACTGTGAGAGCGCATGGCAAGTGCTAATTCAAAGGCAACAACCATTACAGCAAAGATCAAAACTGCCCCAGTTAACAAAAGAATACTTGTAAGCGATAAGGATGGTACACCAATAATTGATGCCGCTGACAAGAATGTGATAGCGAATAAAAGGCCCCCTATCTGTAATGCTACTCCTGCACTAGTTATGGTTGCAACAGCAAGCCATTTCCCTGCTAATAGTTGCATCCTGCTGCAAGGTAGACACAGAAGTGCTTCCAGAGTCCCTCTTTCCCTTTCTCCTGCAGTCATATCGATTGATGGTTGTATAGCGCTAGAAGCAGTCCATATTGCGATTACCATTGGTATGAATAATGATAAAGCGAGACCAGCTTGCTCACCTCTTGTGGCGGCATCTGCTGCATCGATACTTCCATCCCATGTTACAGGGTCCAATGTCGTCTCGGGATCGAGGCCTGCCTCTACCAATGTTCCATTAATTACACCACTTTCCCAAGATTGTAATGACAATAATATCCTACCTCTTGCTTCACTCGAAGCTTCGCTGGTAGAGAAATGCAAAACAGAGAATCGCCATGATTCATTTTCCTGAATAAGTCGAAAAATTGCATTTGGATTTTGGTCTCTGAGTCTAGATATATCATCTCCAATATCAGATAGATTGTCAATCTCTGTTGGTAAGTCTTCATATGTTATGATCAGATTCGAATTATCAAACATCGAGGACAAATTTTCGTCAACATCTCCTTGCCAGACTATCTCTAATTCAAGTGCGTCAAGTTCTGCTGCCTCAGACTGTAGTAACAGTGGTAACGCAATAAATAAGGCTGGAAAAATCAAGAGTGGTATTACTATTAGAGCGATTAATGTTCTCCAGTCACGTATAAATTCGATAACTTCTTTTTTTGCTATTGTGCGTATAAACCTTAGAGAATTATTCATCTTCGGCAACCTCCTCAATTTCAGGAGTTTTACCTGTAAGAAAAATCCTCCACCATTTCGAAAGCTTTCCTTCCTTTTTGTCATCCTCAATCCTGGCTCTTGCCTTATCAGATGTCAAAAATACGTATGCATCCTCAAGACTTGACTGGTTTGTTGCTTCAATAAGTTGTTTTGGAGTCCCATCAGCTCTAATTGTTCCGTTATGGACTATAATAATTCGATCACATACCTGCTGAGCTTCTGCAAGGTGATGCGTGCTGTAAATGACGGTACCCCCTGAATCTCGTATTTGTCCTACCAACTTCCTTACAGTCCTTGCACTAGTGACGTCTAAACCCGCTGTTGGCTCATCCAAAAGTAGAATATCAGGGCTATGAGCTAATGCTCGAATTATCGCTGTTTTTTGTCGCATACCTCTGCTAAAACCTTTTGTGTGTCTCGATAATGAATCTGTAATTTCAAGTTCTTGTGCATACTTGACAACCCGAGTCCATGCAATTTTGTCATCTATTCCATACATTCTTGAATGATATCGGATATTTTCCCAAGCGGTTAGTCTTGAGTAAAGACCCGTAGATTCGGGAACCACTCCCAATCGTCTACGCATCCCAGAAACAGGGGAATTCCGAAACATAACTTCCCCACTTGTAGGTTCAATAACACCGGCCATTAGACGCAATAGAGTAGTTTTACCAGCACCGTTACCACCTACCAGTCCCACGACTTGGCCAGGGGTTATTTCCAAATCGACATATCGCAGAGCTTCAACCTCACCAAAATACTTAGCGACCCCCGATAACCTCAGTAACTCGCTTTCCATTTGAGAACCCACCATATGTTGAATATTAGATACTTGAGATGAATCTCAAACTATGTCTTCTGGGCAAGTTCTACCAGAACGCCACCGGTACTTTTGGGGTGGACAAAAGCAATCTTTGCACCGTTTGCTCCTATTTCTGGTATGTCGTTTACCATTTGAATGCCATTCTTCTTCAGTGTTTTAATAACATCAATTATGTTTTCAACGCGAAAGCATATCTGTTGGACACCAGGACCACGTTTAGCAAGAAACTTTCCTATCGGAGTATCCTTTTCAGTGGGCTTTAGGAGTTCGACCATTGGCGCTTTATCTGCATTTTCTGAGGTAGCAAAGAATCTCGTAATAACACCCTGGTTGGCCACAATCTCGTCACTCCCCTGAGTTAGTCCAAGAAGATTCCAGAATTTTGTTCCGGAATCGAAATCATCACATGCAATTCCAATATGATCTAAATAAATCTTCATGCCATCACCTAAAATCCACTAGGAGCTATGTAAGTTCCAAACTCTTTTTTCATCGCATTGATTATTTCCCCAAGGGTGCAGTTATTTTTAACCGCATCAATGACTAAGGGGAATAAGTTTTCATCACTTTTAGATGCAGATTCAATCTTATCCAAACAGATACCTACCTTTTTGTTATCTCTATTGGCCTTTAGGTTGTCTAGTTTGGCACTCTGTTTTTTCCAAAGTTCTGGATCTGGTTTAAGCAAATCGGGCATTTCTTCTTCTTCCAAAACTCCATGGTTTACGCCGACGATTAGTCTTTCACCTGCCTCTACCTGAGTCATGTGAGACCATGCCGCTTCGTGAATTTCTCTCTGTTGGAACCCATTTTCGATTGCCTGCAGTGCTCCTCCCAGTGCTTCGATTTCTAGTATTTTCATTTTTGCATTTTCGTATATTTGGTCTGTCAGATGCTCTACTAAGTATGAACCACCTAACGGATCAACAACACTTGCAACACCGCTTTCCTCAGCAATTATCTGTTGTGTGCGTAATGCTACGGTAGCACTTTCTTCTGTTGGCAATCCTAGCGCTTCATCGTATGAGTTCGTGTGCAAGCTTTGTGTACCCCCACAAACTGCTGCAAGTGCTTGTATGGTTACTCTAGCCACGTTGTTAAGTGGCTGTTGCGCTGTTAACGAAACACCGGCCACTTGGGTGTGGAATCTTAACATTGCACTTTTTGGATTACTCGGATTGAACCTTTTTGTAATTAAATCGTGCCAAAGCTTTCTAGCTGCACGGAATTTGCTTATTTCTTCGAAGAAATCATTGTGGCAATTGAAAAAGAAGGACAGTCTTGGGGCGAATGAATCGATATCTAAGCCTTTGTTGATAGCAGCCTGTACATATGCGAGAGCATTAGATAGAGTAAATGCAACCTCCTGAGTTGCTGTGGATCCAGCCTCTCTAATATGGTATCCAGATATGGAAATCGTATTCCAAAGAGGTATCTCCTTTGAACAATATTCAAAGATATCTGTTATCAACCGCATCGATTCTTTTGGAGGAAAAATATGTGTGCCACGAGCAATATACTCTTTCAGAATATCATTTTGTATTGTTCCCTTGATTTGGTTTCTTCTTACTCCGTTCTCTTCAGCCACAACCACATACATTGCAAGTAAAACCATCGCCGGCGCATTTATTGTCATTGATGTCGAGACTTTGTCTAACGGTATGCCGCTTAGCAAAATTC
>DAZU01000043.1:0-6737 GCA_002507425.1 Euryarchaeota archaeon UBA53 | reverse complement strand
CTCATTTCATCGTCTGCGTCCAAGCCTAGTTGTGTGGGGAGATCAAATGCAACTGAAAGGCCTTTTTGTCCTCTGTCTAACAGCAATTTGAATCTTTGATTAGTCTCCTCTGCGCTGCTAAATCCTGCATATTGGCGCATAGTCCATAATCTTGATCTATACATTTTCTCATGGATTCCACGAGTGTAAGGTGGTAAGCCAGATGTGTCGGGCCCTATAATCTTAGGTAAATCAATTCCACCAAGAGTCTGCCAGTCCTTTTTTCGCTGGTCAGGCATTGCATTTCTCTCCTAATCTTAACCCATAAGTTGAATCTTAATTCATCATGGTGAATTTAGCAACAGCCGTCTCCCTTGCATTCACTATCTTTTTCTTCTTCCGTATGGACAACTCCCCCTGGGCCATGTGCATGTCCGTGCAGAATTTCTTCGGGAGTTGCTTCTCTTACCTCTACAACTATTACATCAAAGGTCAAGGTTTTACCAGCCAGCGCATGATTAAAATCAACTTTTATTGTATTATCGCTCACTTCCAAAACCTTGAATGGGCCGATATCGGACATTAGAATCATTCCTACTTCAGCGTTGATTTGCCCAAACATATCTTTTGGAACTTGTTGGATAGCGTCTTCAATAATTGGGCCATAAGCGTCTTCGGGACTCAATGTGAAAACTACGTTATCTCCCTCTTTGGCACCAGATAATTCCCTTTCAAATCCAGGTATCATTTTCTTGTGACCGACCAAAAAAGAAAGTGGATCTCTTCCTTGAGTGCTGTCAAAAATTTCTCCGGTTTCGTGCAAAGTTCCTGTGTAATGGACTCTCGCAACTATATCTTTTGCAATTGTTAGCATACTATCATCTCTTAGTTGTGTATTTACGAATTATGCTTTTAAATTCGTCAGCAATTTCCTTTGGTAAGATTTGTTCATTTTCTTTTTGCTCAATAAACGCAATGGCATCTTCCACGCCAGTTCTTTCACCTTTGGCCCAAATCTGTCCCAATATATTAGAGCGGTGTTCTTCACTTATTGAGTCATTATCCAATATCTCTCTAGCTACATATTTGTATTCGAGGTACTTTCGCCTGTCTAGTTTTCGGGATTGAGGTTGTCTACCTCCACCTTTTTTATCAGCGGCCCTTCTCTTTCTGGGTCTCTTATCACTTTTGTTGATTGTTGTTTTGATTGTTTTAAAGACATTTATCGATGGCGTTAATTTTTCATCATCCTTTTGGGATACGCCAGTGTCTAAATTAACTTCAGGAACTGATATCAAATTAATTTCGGTATCAACTGGCTTAGATTCAATTTCAGGTTCTATGTCCACTTCATCAATTGAAACAGAATCTTTTGCATCTTTTGCAAATTGAACAGTAGCAGCGGATTTAGCCCTCAAACTTGCTAATCTGTCTTTCCTGTCGTCTGGCTTTTTGATTGAGGTTTTGGGTGCAGGTTTTGGCTGCGGAGAAATTTGATGTCTCTTAGTAACAGGTTTAGAACCACTATCTTTGCTAACATTCTCTGTAATTTGTCCTTCTTGTTTCAAAGCTTCCATGGCTTCCTTCCTTCGTGCTGCTAAGTCCACTGCCGGTTTAGGATTCTCTACTGGCTTTGGCCGAGTTTGTTGCCTAGGGTTTCTGTCCTTCCTATCTCGAGCTTTTTGACTGGCATTAGGAGCAAATGGATTGAATGGTTCATCCTTCCGTCGTCTGCCGTTCATATTTGTCCGGTTTAACCGACTCTCATAACCCTTGGCATATTATCACGGCCAAGTAATCGATGTTTGGTCCGTCCGCAACTCTTGATTTATTCCAGATTGGATGAGTGAAGTAACCCTACCATGATTCATCTCCAGCCACCCTAATCTAGCTATCATTGTTCCATTATCGATACAATACATCTTTGGTGGGCAGTAACTTTCTGCACCGCGTTCTTCGCACATTATGCTTGACATTTGTCGCATTCTTTCATTACAAGCAACTCCACCACCAAGAACAATTTCTTTCTTACCGGTATGCGCTAAAGCTCTCTCAGCAACTTCTACACATGCTGCAAAAGCATGCTCCTGCAATGACCAACAAACTGCTTCAAATGGCATTCCATCACTTACTAACTTGTTGGCTGCACTCATTATACCTGAGAAAGCCAAGTCCATGCCATGCACAGCATAAGGTAATTCGAGACCTTCCAATGTTGCCTCTGGATTCTTTCCAATCCACTCGAGGGCCCTTTGTTCAATTACTGGACCTCCGGGGAAAGGTATGCCATGCTGTCTGGCGAACTTGTCGAGCATATTTCCTATTCCAATGTCAAGAGTTTCACCCAGGACACGATATCTTCCATCCAATCTAGCAATTACTTGTGTATTACCACCACTAACATACAAAAGAATAGGGTCTTCACAGCCGCATTGTTGTCTTCCTATTTCTATGTGAGCAACACAGTGATTGACTCCTATTAATGGAACATTTAGGTGACTTGAGATTGCCCGGGCCGCAGCAGCACCAGTGCGCAAGCATGCACCCATCCCAGGACCTTGTGAATAAGCTACGACTGATATATCACTAGGCAGCAAATCATTGTCTGCAAGTATTTTTGAAAATATTTCTGTGGACTCAACAACATGGTGATCTGCTGCTTCTCTGGGATGTATCCCCCCTGTGGTTGGTCTAATGATTTTAGAAACGGAAGGCCTCGGAATCCCATTTGAGTCGACAAGCCCGAAAGAAAAAGTGTGAGCAGTTGATTCTATACCTAGAACCCATCCCTCCGCCATGGCTATTCGTGTCGGATATACTATCTAACGGTTACAGACTAGAGATAGTAATGCGACAGTTGTTGATTAACGCTGGGCCTATCGCCCACTTAGGCAGCGATGGTCCGATAACCGGCCATTGTGATGACTTGAGTAAATTTGTATATGAGGCGGGTCAGGGTATACTCGTAAATGATTTCATTATCGAGAAGATCGACGAAAGCGATTCACTGATTGAAGAATACAGTGATGTTGTGACAATAGATTTGGAAGGGAAAGCGATAGTTCCTGGCTTGGTAGATTCTCATACACATCTATTGTGGGCAGGAGATAGAAGTCGAGAAATATCATGGAAACTGGCTGGACTAAGTTACAGAGATATTGCAGATAGGGGCGGAGGAATTTCTGCGACAGTAATGCCAACAAGGTCTATCACTGACAGAAACTTAGCGGAATTGGGATTACAAAGAATGTCCAAATCATTAAGAAATGGAACAACTCATTTAGAAACAAAATCAGGTTATGGTCTAGATACCGATTCAGAATTACGCTTACTCGCAATCGCAGAGTCCATTGCAAAAGTTCCAGGTATGCCAACTCTTGATTTGACTTGGATGGGAGCTCATGCTAGTCCACCAGGCGTGAAAATTGAAAACTATGTTGATGAGATTCTGTCAGATCAATTACCTAGTATCATAGCCCAAGGTTTTGCAAGAAGTGCAGATGTTTTCTGTGAGCCAGGTTGGTTCAGCGTCGAACAGTCAGAAGAAATTTTGAAACAGAGTCGTAATGGAGGCCTCGATCTGCGTATTCATATCGATGAATTTGTGGATGGAGGAGGCGGCGATTTGGCCGCAGAACTAAAAGTCCAGACTGCTGACCACGCACATTATACCAACGCTGAGGCCAGAAATTTAATGTCCAAAAATGGAGTAAATACAGGTTTCCTACCAGGAACTCCGTTTGCAATGGGTGATAATTACCCGCCATTCGAATACTGCATAGAAAATAACCTCCTGTGGTCAGTAGCAAGTGACTTTAATCCCAATTGTCAAACGCTAAGTTTACCGTTCATGGGCAGTATTCTAGTTCAGCGAAATGAAATACCACCAATCACTGCCTTAGCAGCATGTAGTGTTAATTCAGCACAGACAACCCCTCACCCTTCAGGATTAGAACATGGAGTGATAAAAGAGGGATCAATAGCTAACATCAACATACTCGCTAGTCCATGGTGGGAATCTTGGTGCCTACAACCAGGACATACCCCCTTTCATGCAACAATGTTAGAAGGTCAAATGATTTATCATTAAACATTAATTGGAAAGTGAAATTTATGAAATCAGTAAATAAACTATGGATGGAGACTGTGGTATGCTCAGCGCGTAACGGGGTCGATGCAAGACTTACTCGATTATTAGAAGCAAGACAAGAACTTCGAAGACGCTCCCCAGGGTGCAGAAATGCATGGGTCGCAAGATCGATGGATGGTCAGCCCATGTTCTTACTACAGGCGGTATACGAATCGGAAGAAGCTTGGCACTCGGCTTCAAAGAGGGTAGTTGACGAACTCGATGAAAGGGATGGTGGCATTGAACATCTTCTAAGTGGGCCTCCACTGGTTGGTATTTTCGCTTTGGAGCCAGATGATATTTCTTAGACGGGTTTCTACGCCCATAATAGGTAAATAAAACACCACATAATGTCGCATAACATAGATTATGCGACAACGAAATGAATCTATTCTTCGTAAATACTACGCAGTCACTCGTTTAAGTTAAGAAAACCCAACTTTTTGGACATTTACCCCTTCAAGTAGGGGGTTAGAAGGGGTAAAATCGTTTTTCTTGCAAATTAAGAATCACAGCATTCATTACTTAGACAATACAGGAATAATTGGTTCTGATGGAAGGTATCGAGGGTTTCTGTTTGAAGTGCAAAATTTATGGTCCAATAAACGGTGGTAAATTCATCAAGATGAATAATGGTAGAACACGATATGCAGGTTTGTGTTCGCAAGAAAATTGCACAGGTAAGATTTCAAAGATAGTATCTTGAGCTATACCGATTTCGATATATACCGAATCCAACTGGTGTGACTACGAGGGCTCGTGGTCTAGGGGTTATGACGTTGCCTTGACATGGCAAAGATCGCCAGTTCAATTCTGGCCGAGCCCACTCGTTATTTATGAATTATGATTTTTGACCTTTCAAGAAGTAAATAATGTTAAATCAGTCAGATAACAAAATATCCGAATCTGGGATAGCTTGTTTGATTGTCGTTACATCGTCTGCATCATCAGTAAATGAAAAGTCGCTTGTGCCACCACTCCACTTTTTTACACTGGATTCGTCAGATTCGAATTCTTCAACTGCTATGGCTGTTGAAGGATCGATAGAATAGTCGGATGGGTCAATATCTCTATCCTGTAATCTTTCTTCAGGTGGTGGCGGCTCCCGATCTTCTAAATGAATTCCTGAGTGGAAGGTGCCACACTCTAAGCATCTTGCAGTACCAATTATGGCTATACTACCACATACTGGACATGCTTCTTTTCCCGCTAGGCAATCCAATTTGTCTTCCATCAAATCACTCATCATCTTCGAGGAACATATCGTCCTGATCACCAGTAATTTCTTCTCCATCGTCAGTTTCTATCGTAACCGTTCCCTTATCGTCATCAAACTCAACTATCTCACCGAAAACTTCCTCTCCGTCGATTTCAAGACCTACCCAACTTCCGATATCAATCTCGTCATCATCATACTCATCATCATCATCGTAGGCTTCATCATCTTCTGATTCACTTTCATAGCCCTCGTCATCATCTTCGTAGTCATCTTCTCCGTAGTCGTCTTCATCGCCTGAATCTGATTCCACATAGTCTTCTTCTTCATCTTCTTGTGCAGTAGGTTCCTTTTCTTCAGCACCAATTTCTTCTTCATCTTGGTCAGTTTCTTCATCAGACTCTTGACTATCTGGCTTATCGCCTTTCACTATTTTTCTCAACTTTGGAGCATATATCTTATGCAGATAAAATGTAGCTATCAGTCCAAATAATCCTACTCCCATCATTACGTAAGCATCAGGATAAAACCCTGCAGGCATACTATTTGCTCCATTTTCGCCGCTAAATACTGTAAGTGAATTGGCGCAATCGTTCGTGTCAATCTTAGGGTCACAAGGATAAACTTCACCCAATTTCACCTCTCCCGAACATGGTTCAGGAACCATATCTAAGTCTTCATTACAAAGGTCATAGATACCGAGTTCAACATCATCACCGTAGATGTCAGTGTGCCCTTCATATTCAATAGGACCACCAGTTCCATCAACTAAAAGACCCATCCCATTTACAACCCAAAGACCGATGAATGTAGCCATTATGAAATACATAATTGGATAAAATATGTCATTAGCCTTTTTACCCATTAGGAATTTTTGTGTTGCCGATGGGAATTCTTTGACTTTCGGAAGTTTTCCCGCGCTAATCCCAATTCGAAGTTCATCGATTTTATCGAAAAATTCAATCGAATCAATTCTGTTATCATTATTAGTGTCTAGATAATCAAGTACAGCAATTATCTCCTTTGGCGATAATTTCTCACCAGCAAGATCTTGTATTCCCTTCTGTAGTTCTGGACCATCAATCTTGTTGTCTTCGCTAGTATCTATCTGTTTAAATGCCTCAGCCGCTGTTAGATTTTTCTCGGCGATAGCAAGAGCTAAGTTTTCAAAAGCAATTTTCACAACTGCATCATTATCTTCACTGACATCGTCGTCGTCATCAACACCTTCGTCCGACATTTCTTCTTCAACACTGTCGGTCTCATCATCTCCGTCATCGCTGTCAGTTGCGTCATATTTGGAATCGTTATCTTGTTCATTTTCAACTTCTGAATCTTCATCCTGAGTATCGTTATCGTGTATTTCATTAGTTTTTTCCTCTGTTTCATCATCAGGGCCGTTTTCAACTTCTT
>DAZU01000127.1:29370-39049 GCA_002507425.1 Euryarchaeota archaeon UBA53 | reverse complement strand
TCGACTTCGCTAGAGAAATCCATCAGAATTTCTAACTTTTCAAACTGGTCTTCAATTTCTCTAAATTCATCGATAATCTCTTGAATTGCAGCAGGCCATGTCATGCCATAGCCTCCAATACTCGATCAATTCCCGATAAGAATATGTCAGCATCTTCCTTATCATTGTAGATGTAAAATGAGGCTCTAATCGTTCCATTAACTCCGAGTTTTTCCATTAGCGGTTGTGCACAATGATGTCCAGTTCTTACAGCAATTCCCTGTGCATCGAGCAATCTCGCAAAGTCTTCGGGATGTATGGTAGGGTGTGTGAAAGATACAACCGCTGCATCACCAGGTTGGAGTGAAGAATATACTGTAATGCCTCTATTTTGCAACTCGGTTGATACATTGTTCGCTATTTTTAGCAGCCTACCGTGATGAAACTCCAAATCAATATCTTCGATCCATTCAAGAGCCGCAGCCCATCCAAATCCTTCAGCTATTCTGGGTGTTCCTGCCTCAAACTTGTGCTCATTTGTTTGGTATGTTGATCCTTCAAGAGTTACAGTCTCTATCATGTCTCCTCCGCCCATAAATGGTTTCATTTCTGAAAATGCTCTATCGCTGACCAGTAGTGCTCCTATACCCGTTGGACCACACATCTTGTGGGCACTGAAGGCCATGAAGTCTGCTCCTAAGGTTTGGAAATCTATGCGTTCATGTGGTACAGCTTGTGCTGCGTCAAGAAGAACCTTGGCTCCTACTTTGTGAGATTTAGAAATTATCTCCTCAATCGGATTTCGTATGCCTAGTACATTCGATGTGTGAACAACACAAACCAGTTTTGCACCGTCTAGTGCAACATCGAATGCATCCATGTCCAACTTCCCATCTTCTACTGGAACATAACGCAATTCAATTCCTATTTTCTCTGCAAGCATCTGCCAAGGGACTATATCGCTATGATGTTCCATCTCTGTTAGGACAACAACATCCCCTTCGGACATGTTATGCTCACCCCAAGCGTGTGATACCAGATTAATTGCTTCGGTTGTACCACTTGTGATTATTGCAAATTTTGAATTAAACCTTCTTTTTAGTAAGTTTCTACAATTTTCGTAGCCTTCAGTAGCTTCTCCCGCAAGGGTATGTACCGCACGATGAACATTAGCATTAGATGAGGAATAGTAGTTTGACATGGCATCTATAACACATGCTGGTTTCTGTGTTGTTGCAGCGTTGTCTAGGTATACAAGTCTCCTACCGTTAATCAGGCGTTGAAATATTGGAAAGTCTTCTTTCATATTTTCACCCGGTAATCAAATTGTCCAAATGATTCAACAGCCCATCTCTGAGGTTGAGTAGCACATCGGGATTTTTTACATGACGGAAAGCGTCCATCAAGAACCCCTCGACAATCAATGAAGATGATTCTTGAAGAGATAATCCTCTAGATGACAAATAGAATAATTGTTCTTTATCAACCGGGGCACTTGCTGCGCCGTGTGCTGCTTTAACGTCATCTGCTAGAACCTCTAAACCAGGTATTGCTTCTGCTCGAGCTTTTTCAGAGAGAAGTAGATTTCTGAAAACTTGACCAGCATCGCTTCCATCTGCCCCTTCGCAAATCTTTAACATACCCGTTCCAATTGACCTCGAAGCGTCGTTGCATGATGCGTGCATTACAAGAGAGGACGTTGTGTAACCAACAGTATGTTCTATCTCTATATGGTGATCGTCGTTTCTTCTTCTACTCCCATTAGATGCTATGCCACATCGTAAATCCGAACCCTTAGATTTTAGTTCAACTCTAATATCTGATTTGTTTAGATTGCCCCCAACAGATAATGTTGCCAATTCGAGTGATGAATTGCGATTAACTTTCCAGTTGTCACATCTCAATAAGTTAGAGTTCTCAGATATTTCATTGATTACCGCTACTGAAAGGTTTCCAGTTACATCTCCATTAATCCTAAGCCCTGTCCACGTGCTGTCTCCAGATATCCTTATTGTGATAGTTGAATCTCCTCTAGATTCAACGAAAAGTTCTCCAGATGAAATATCACCACTTGATTCAAGGTCTAAATTAACGCCCTCATTGACTAAGGAAATTTTCTTACAAACAGGGGAAATAGAGTGAATGAAAGACCTAGCAATTTCATTGCTATCGTCTATTTGAAATTCTTCACCCCTTGAATAAATAATTGGATTTGACTTAGGCATTTCTTCAACTTCGCTTGGATGTATCTTCTTCCATGAAGTATATCGCCAAAGGCTATCAGAACGGGAGGGGAGTGGTATTAGAGGATAATTTTTCATCCAATTGCACCCTCCATCTCCAATTCCAGAAGACGATTGAGTTCGACTGCATATTCCATTGGCAACTCGCGTGTAAATGGCTCAAAGAATCCGTTTACAATCATTCCCATTGCTTCTTCTTCAGAGTGCCCTCTCGACATTAAGTAGAATAATTGGTCATTGCTTACTTTTGAAACGCTAGCCTCATGTTCTAGATCAGCACTTGCATTACCAACCTCCATTGTTGGGTATGTATCTGATTGGCTTTCTGGGTCAAGCATCAAAGCATCGCAGATAACTTTCGATCTGCATCCGTGTGACTTTGGAGTGACCTGTAGTATACCTCGGTAGGTGGATCTTCCCCCGTTCTTTGAGATTGATTTAGACAAAATGTTAGAAGTGGTATTTGGTGCTAAATGATGAACTTTAGCTCCAGCGTCCTGATGTTGTCCTTTACCTGCATATGCAACTGATATTACCTCTGCATGGGCACCCTCGCCCTTTAGAAGGACCGCTGGATACTTCATAGTCAACTTGGAACCGATGTTTCCGTCTACCCATTCGATTGTTGCATTATCATATGCAACACCTCTCTTTGTTACTAAATTGTACACATTAGCTGACCAATTCTGCACAGTTGAATACCTAATCTTGGCCCCTTTCATTGCGATTAGTTCTACAACAGCAGAGTGAAGAGATTCTGTTGAGTAAGTAGGGGCTGTGCAGCCTTCCACATATTGCAGAGATGACCCCTCATCCGCAATTATTAGCGTCCTTTCGAACTGGCCCATATTCTTAGCATTTATTCGGAAGTAAGCCTGAACTGGCATTTCGACATGAACACCTTTAGGAACATAGATGAAAGACCCTCCAGACCACACAGCGGTGTTTAATGCTGAAAACTTATTATCTGAAGCTGGTATTACTGTGGCAAAGTATTCTTTGACTATTTCGGGGTATTCCTTCAAGCCTGAATCCATGTCTAGGAATATTACACCCTGCTCTTCAAGGTCTTCTCTTATTGAGTGGTAAACTGCCTCTGACTCATACTGCGCAGTTACGCCACCCAACCATTTTTGTTCCGCTTCTGGTATTCCCAAACGATCAAAGGTATTCTTTATGTCTTCAGGAACTTCATCCCAATCTTTTTCAGTTCCTTTTGAGGAACGTAGGAAATAGGTTACTGCTTCGAAATCAATCTGATTGAGCATATCGCTATTACCCCAAGATGGCATTGGCATTTCTATGAACCTGCGGTATGCTTTGACTCTGATGTCAGTCATCCATTCTGGTTCGTTTTTCAACTCTGAGATATCTCTTACTACCTGTTCAGATAGTCCTTTATCAAAGCGTATTGTTGCGTTTTCAGGGTCATGGAAACCGTAACGATAGTCTCCGACCGCCTCTCTTGCAGATTTATCTGACATATAATTCACCTCAGGCTTCCAACCAATCATAGCCTCTAGCTTCAAGATGCCCGGCTAAATCGGCACCTCCAGTCTTCACAATTTTTCCATCAATCATGACGTGGACAAAGTCCGGCTTCACATGGTCGAGGAGTCTTTGATAGTGAGTAATTAGAAGGCAACCTGCGGTGGATGTAATGCTATTAATGCCATCTGCGACTACCCTTAGGGCATCTATGTCCAAGCCCGAGTCGGTCTCGTCCAACAAGGCTAAAGTAGGGTTTAGCAATAGCATCTGTAGGATTTCCAGTCTCTTTTTTTCTCCTCCACTAAACCCGTCGTTCACATATCGCGACAAGAATGATTTATCCATGTTTAGAGATTTCATATGAGATTTCAGTTCTTTTCTAAATTCCCTAGCATTAGGACCATCCTCTCCGCGAACGGCAGAGACCGACTTGCGTAAAAATGTTCCAACTTGAACACCGGGTATTGTTGAAGGATATTGAAATGACATGAACATGCCCGCTCTGGCTCTTTCAAATACCTCCAATTCTTCAACAGGGGTTCCATTAAATTCGACTGAACCAGAAGTTACCTCAAATGCTGGGTGACCCATAATCACGTTGGCTAAGGTTGATTTGCCTGAGCCATTCCTGCCCATGATGGCATGAATTTCCCCAGTTTTGATTGTTAGAGATAAGCCCTTGATTATCTCTTTGCCTTCTACACTTACGTGTAAGTCATTGACACTCAACAACTCGCCCCCCATGTTCCCGCCTAGATGTGCCCCTTTATGAATGGCTGTACATCTGTTAGGGTAACAAAGCGAGGGTTCATGAATGCATGACTAGCCGGTATGTCATGGATGATGACATTCTTGAGCAATACCGCATAGAGGCGGCAAACGCTATGGAAGTCGAAGCAAAAAAGAGAATAGATGAGGCAACAGACCCCGAGCAAGAGGAAATTTACAGAAATACGTCTCTAAAAGAAGTCGACGATTTAGTACCGTATCTTCTTGCAAGACTCGGGCCTGTTAGGGCTGCGTTAGATGGTCATGGAGGAGGTATTGCTGTCACAAAAATCGAAGAAATGGAAAATGGCATGCACCTAGTATTAGATTTGACTGGTGCATGTCTTTCTTGCGGTGCAGCTCCGGGAACATTGGAGGGCGTCAAGGGAGATTTAGAATCTGATGATGAGATCCACAAAATCAGCTTTTGTTCAAGTTTACTAGACACATTTGATGAATTGGGAAGAGAGTTTATACTGAGCTTTGGCAAAGTCGAATTTGTTTGAGGTTGATGAATATGACATGGAAAACTGGGACTCGATTAGATCCCGAGTCATGCAATGAAAAGGACTTGGGTAAATTCGAGATAAGTGTAAGAGATGGACAAGCAAGACTTGGTAAACTGTATACGAAGCACGGAGTTGTCGAAACCCCATGCCTCTTACCTGTTATCAATCCAAATATTATGACTATAAAACCACGGGAAATGTGGGACAAATATGGCATTAAGGCATTGATTACAAATTCATACGTAATATGGAAACATGAGAATTTAAAATTATCTTGTTTGGAAAATGGTGTTCACAAAATGTTGGATTATCCTGGTGCCATAATGACAGACTCGGGAACATTTCAATCATATGTTTACGGAGATGTAGAGGTCGAACCTGATGAAATCGTTTCCTTTCAAAAAAATATTGGAGTTGATATCGCAACGATGCTCGACGTTTTTACTAGGCCTGATATGACATTTAATGAAGTGAAAGATGCTGTTTTGGAGACAATCAACAGAGCACAGATATCGATAGACTCGTCTAAAGGTATCATGCTTAATGGACCAATACAAGGCGGAGTTTATCATGAATTGAGGAGAAAAAGCGCCACAGAAATGTGCAAATTTGACTTCGCAATTCACCCAATTGGAGGAATCGTCCCAATTATGGAACAGCAAAAATACAAAGAACTACTCAAAATAATGCTTGTCTCAAAATCCAATCTAAAACCGAATAGACCTGTTCATATGTTCGGTTGTGGACATCCAATGCTATTCCCAATCCTAATCGCAATGGGGGCAGATATGTTCGACTCAGCAGCATATGTTTTGTTTGCAAGAGATGGCAGACTACTAACACCTTGGGGTACTGAGAAACTTTCTGAAATCGAAGAATGGCCGCTTATGATGCCTGCAGTAAGCAATTTATCTCCTGAAGATGTTCGAGATATGGACAAGATTACAAGGACCGAAATTCTTGCAAGATTTAACCTAGAGGTTACTCTACAAGAATTGGCAAGATGCAGACAAGCGGTAAGAAATGGTGAAATTTGGCAACTTGCAGAAAGGCGCAGTCATCAAAACCCAGCTCTTAGAGAGGCTTTTCTATGGTTGATAACCAGTCCAGCAAAAATCGACATGTTACCCTTTGTTTTAGACGAAAAATCTGCATCAAAAGATGTGGGTAAAGAGCGAGGCATTTGGGAAGAGAATTGGGATTGGTTTGTTACAGCACAAAATACTCCAAAAAAAGGTGCTGAGGCTTGGGGTGGTTTAGACACATTTAATCGACCGCATGTTGAAATGGCAAAAAGAAGACTTAACGCTAGATGGAAGAGTAGAAAAAATGGAAAAGTTATTGTTTTTTATGGAACAAGCCCCCCTTGGAGAAATAAAATCGGTGACCTGATTAACAGGCTTTGTGGTTTAGATTGTGATATTTTTATTTCAACCCCTGTTGGTTTAATTCCCTTTACAATAGAAGATATGAATCCATGGGCGCATATTGAAGGTCCAAGTTGGATATGGAAAAAAGGTCCAGACTATTCCATGCTAAGAGTGGAACTAGAGAGATTGGGCATAAAGGATAGAGATATCGTCACAATTGACATCAGCAATACCGAAGATTTGCACAAAACCGTCTTTGATAGGATTGGTCACAGCGGAAATGATAGCGATCCTGAACTCAGGCATTCTCAATCAATTATAGACAAACTGTGTATACTTTTCAACCTAGATTACAAACATTCTGAGTTAATATGCAAACAATCTAAATTCGTGATGAGTAACACGGGAAGAGTCAAGAACATGATTGATTATCAAGGCAGTCACTTATTTTCGCAGAGGCTTGTTGAGGGAGGTTTGTCACTAACAGTTAACGGAGCAAAAAGATTGCATCAACTGAGATCTATGGAAATCCCATCAAAATTGCCTGACATCTTCGCACCTAAACCAGGAGAAGGCCCTCCATGGATAGTTGTGAACAGCGACGCAGAACCATTCATAGAGCAAGGAAGGAGTGTTATGCATGGATTTGTAATTGCATACGATTCCTGGGTGAGACCAGGGGAAGGAGTCCTAATAGTCAATTCTAATGGAAAACTGCTTGGTTTTGGAACGTCTCAATCCACATGTCAAGACCTGAAGTATTTCAACAAAGGTATTGCGGTAAAGGTCAGACAAGGATGCCCATAGAATCGAATTGTTCATTTGCCCGATGTTACGTGTCTATCTTATGGTCAGAGAGTTAATAATTCAATCAACTGGCCTTACTAAAGCATATGGATCACATATTGCACTAGATTCACTAGACATAAAAATCGAACATGGTTCAACCGGGTTACTAGGACCAAATGGTGCTGGTAAGTCAACATTTTTGAAAACAATTCTAGGATTGATTCAATTAACTTCAGGAGAGGGTGAAGTCCTCGGTTTTGACATCAGAACTCAAGGCCCACAGATTCGTCAGAAAATCGGCTACATGCCTGAGTATGATGCATTAAATCCAGGTATGGAAGCAATACACCAAGTAAGGTATAGTGGTGAATTAATCGGCATGAACCCAAACGTGGCACTTCAAAGAGCACATCAAGCATTAGAGTATGTTGGCCTTGGGGAGCAAAGATATAGACAAGTTTCGACATTCTCAACTGGGATGAAACAAGCTACAAAACTAGCCTGCGCATTAATACACGACCCTGCGTTAATTATCGCCGATGAACCAAGCAACGGACTAGATGCGCAATCCAGAGAATTCATGCTCAACACTCTTGAGACCACAGTAAACCATGGACAAAGGTCGGTCTTGATGGCATCGCACTTGATGGACGATGTCGAAAGAGTGTGTGAAAATATTGTCCTCTTACACAAAGGTAAATTGGCTGCACAGGGGAAAATTGAGGACTTGAAAGCAATTGACAAAGAGGTAGAAATACATGTTTGGGGTTCTGCTGGCAAACTTGAAGAAATAATGCGAGATAATGGGATGAAAGTAAGAAGAGAGGGTAGAATAATGCGTGTTGGCCACAAAGGAGATACAACCTATAATGAAATCTTAGAAGCAGCGTTAAAAGCTGGTTCGCAAATTCGTAGGATGCACGATCATGAAGCCACACTTGAGGACCTATTTCTAGTAATAATGGAAAGATTAGGTCATGAGGCAAAGGGTAGTGAAGACTTGCTAGGTGATTTGTGATGGCTGAGGAACTATCTCAAAATGATGTAAGTATTGAACGCAAATCATTTGGTTCAGAAGCACCGGTAACCGGTCAAACAAAATTACAAGCTGCATGGTCAAAGAGTGATGATTCAGAGGAAACAAGCGCACAGGTAGCATCAAATCAAAAGGGCCAGATATTTGAACAGATTTACAGACCATGGGAAGGTAAACTTAACCCAAGGTGGATGCGAAATTGGTCAATATTAAGACATCACATTCTTGGAATTGTAAAGAAAGGTCACAGGCCTTGGAACATACCAACAAAATTGTTTATTTTCTTTGTAATAATTGCATCTATGACCGACGTTGCTATGGCATTATTATTTGGCATGATTGGGGAGCCTACACTTTATGGAATATGGGGTGTTAATCGTGACAACTTATACGGGCATGTAATGGGATTTTTCCCTAGGAACATATTGTATTATCCTATAGTAGCTGCATTATTGGTGGGTGGCATGATTTCAGAAGATCGCTCCCATGGCACTAGCGCGATGTATTTTTCAAGACCGATTAACAGATTTGATTATGCTACCATGAAATTCCTATCGGTAGCTATAATTTTAATGATTATAATAAACGGGACTTTGTCAATTTACTATTTTGTTGATATTTTGGTTATGGGTAAAGGATGGGCTTGGATAATTGACACATTCCCTATATTCATGGCAACATTTCTTTGCGGACTAATTCTTTCTTTCACTTATACATCTATTGGACTCTCCCTATCGAGTATATCTCGAGGTAGATTTTTCCCCGCAATCGGACTAATTGCCATTCTTATGGGCACGAAAGCTATGGCATCAATAATCGACACACTTTTCAACAAATCAGTTCTTTACGTTATATCCCCATACGATTCAGTAGCACACGTATGTCAAGCTTTGATTGGAACAGAGATGACATATCAACACCCATGGGTTTGGAGTCTAATTTCGATTACAATAATTAACGGATTAGCACTTTATTTGCTTGCAAATAGAGTGTCGTCATTGGAGGTGACACGTGAATGATACCGGATGTTAGTCAAGATGGAAAAGTTCCACAGGAGGAGTGGGAGCCAGCAAGGAATTCGCCGGTGATAATGTTTGACAGAGTCGCTAAGTCATATGGCAGGATAAATGCTCTGAATGGAGTTTCTTTGGGTATTTCGGGAGGAGTTACTGGCATATTAGGGATGAATGGGGCGGGTAAATCGACTCTCTTCAAACTGATGATGGGTAAAATAAAACCAAACTCAGGTGCTGTGAGACTTTTTGGTATCGACCCGTGGAAAAATCCTGCGCCTTATTCCAAAGTTGGATTCGTACCGGAGCATGAGAAGTTACATGATTGGATGACTGCTTTTGAATTCATAACTACATTCTCAAGATTGCACGGAATGACACGAAAAGAGGCAGAAAAAGAGGCGATGAGGGTGCTTGATTTCGTATCTCTTAGCGACGTCATACACAAAAAAATTGGACAATTTTCCAAGGGAATGCGCCA
>DAZU01000127.1:0-28979 GCA_002507425.1 Euryarchaeota archaeon UBA53 | reverse complement strand
CCATTACAAGGTTGCGACCCTTTAGCAAGAACAACCATCATGAATGTCATAAAAGAACTCGGTGCTATGGGTCGAACTGTGTTAGTTTCAAGTCATATCTTAAACGAAATCGAAAGGATTACTGAACAAATTGTTATTCTACATAGAGGTAGAATACTGGCATTGGGAAACTCTCATGCAATTCGAGAAATGCTTGACCAGCATCCCCACAAAATTATGCTTAATTGTGAGAATCCACGCGAATTGGCAAAGGATTTAATGAAAATTGATGAAGTGACAGGAATGTCTTTTGCTAATTCTGACAACCTGATTATTGAAACCAAACATTTAGGAGAAGTTCACAAAAAACTCCCTGAAATAATTGTCGAAAGCAAGCAGAAAGTCACGGGGATAGATAATCTTGATGACGATTTAGAATCTATTCTAAAATACCTTACGGGGGGCGCACTTTGAGTAGTAAGATGGACAATGTTTGGTCAAAACTAGACCGTAAATCTACTGCGATTGCAGAATTCACTCTTCGTCAGTATCGAACAAGGCTATCTACATGGATAGTGATGATTGCTTCAACATTAGCGATGTTGCTGATGTTATTGTTTTACATTGAAGCAATGAATAGTGAAATCGAGGCAATAGACAATGATATGGATTCGTTTGATTATGATGGTGATGGTTACCCCAACGGTCAAGAAGCTGTATATGGAACCGATCCGAATAACCCCGATGATTTTCCGGATGACGTAGAACCTGACCCGCCAGAAAAATGGATAAATGAAGATGATATTGACTGGGGGCAACTTTCTGAAGGCATGAATTATGTCGGCGAGGATGATGATGGTGACTGTACTAGAAAGGACACACCTAGTCAAAGAGATACCAATGATAATGGGGTTGAATGCGACATAGGTGTCCTTTTGGATATTGAAAATAATACCTTAACAATAGATGCCGACGGAGGAGTTGATGAAGACCCTGATGAAGATAAATACGGAAAAGAGGCGGGGCATAGAGCGTTCATACTTGGCATTGGGAAGTTCGGAATCATATACTTACTCGGCATATTCCTGCCTTTATTCTTAGCTACAGGTTTAATCCGAGAAGAAATGAGTGATGGAACAATTCATTACATGTTGGCAAAGCCAATTTCGCGAGGAGAAGTTTTGTTATACCGTATGCTTGGATATATTGGTATTACATGGCCATTCATCCTAGCATTGTGCGTAATATTGTGTATAATCACAGGCCTTACCGGACCGAGTGATGATTTATTCAGATGGGGCGATATTGTCGTTTGGATGTCAATTGCTTGGGCGGCAATGATGGTTTCTTTAGTATATGGAACAATATTTTGTGGATTTGGAATTATATGGAAAAACGGTGTGATTCTTGCTATTTTATTTGCTGCTTGGGAGTTAGGCATGGCTTTTGTGACAATTCTATCAGGTGGAAGTTCATCTATACGCTACGTCTCGGTAATCGGCTGGGGTATGATAATAGTAGACGCAGGAGTTTCTTTGGCATGGCCTGACAATTGGTATTTGATTGAAGTAGGTTTGTGGGGAGGAGGTCATGGCGAGGAAAACTGGCTTGGAGAGATGAGTTATGCAGCCTTACCAGGGGCTGAACCACTCAATGCATTTAGCGGAGGACATAACCTAGGGGTTAGCAACTGGCTTGCACTGGTGATTTCCACAATGGTATTAGTGGTGCAAGGAATTGCTGCTTGGTTTATCGGACAATCTATTTTCAAAGGAAAGGAAGTGGATTGATGGGTAAACCTAAGTTTACAGGCGAGTTATCTAGTCTGTGGGAGTTACAAACCTTGGCACCTATACACCATTTGACCTGGGATTGGTGGTGGTGGTTAGTGATGCTTGATGGTGATGAAAAGAATCCAGCAGGAAGACAACTGATGGTCCTATGGTCGACAAAAGATAATTCCTTTGTGGAGGTAAATGGTGTACCATGGGAGCCATCGGGAAGACCTGGCTTTGATGGAAAAGGAAGTATTGCTATGGATGGAATGGTTGCAGCTTGGTATTACGATGGACATGAATTGGTCGAACCATTGGTTTTAGAAAAAAGTAGGATAATAGTTCTAGCAGAAAACCATCCGGAATGGCCGTTCAAAAAAGGTGGAATCATCGCGTCCCACACTGCGCAAGAATATTCCATGGGTCTAAATGCTGAGGAAGATGAATTCTGGGTCAAACTTGATACTGATTATGGTAAATTTGATCTGAAAATGTTCCCGTGGAATCCTGCAATGTCGAGTCTCAAAGTTGCTCAATCAGAATATGGCCTAGGCATGGGATATGGCATCTCTAGATTACACGGTTCAATATGCAAAGGAAAGGTTGGTGAAGAATCTGTAAATGGTACTGCTTACTTCCAGAAAGTATGTGTCCAAGCACCCTCTCCTCCTTGGTTCTGGGGGATGCTTCATTTTGATGATGGTTCCTACATAGACTGGTTTTTGCCTCACATATCCCCTACAATGACATCGAAAAATTCTGAACCATGGAAGGATAGAGATTTCACACATTTCCCCCTCTCAATGGGAGGATTGTTTCACGATGTTAGTAGGCAGCGAACCGAGAGGTTCAGTGAGTTGCGGGTAGAAAGAACGTGCAATCCCGATAATTTGCCGACATTTCACATTCATATGTGGAATGGTGTGACTGAAGTTAGAATAGAAGCGAAGGCTGTCACAAGAGCGCATTGGACTTTCGACCAGCCGACAAGAGGAGGTATGGCATCACACTTAACTTACAACGAGTATCCTTTGGATGTGATTAAGTTAGAAATTGATGATGAATTAGGGATTAGGTATAGGCGTGATTGGACGACTATCCACGGTAATGCAGAGCACTCTTGGGGCTTACTTCACTAACTTAAACGCCGTAAGGTTCATCATCGTCCATGTTTTGATATACATTAGGAAGAGATAGTTATGGCCGATGAAGATGTGTCAGAAACCGAAAGCGATACTACCGATTTGGAGTCACATGCAGGTGAATCTACCGCAAATACTGGACTAAGTACCTCAGGTTTAAGAGAGAAATTCCGCCTTACGGCTGACGAGAACATAATGCATGACATCAAACCCTCAATATTCGCATTTACACCTATGTATGGGGTTGCTCTGCTCATTCTGTTTGCGCATTGGATGTTTGAAATCGACTGGAGCGCAGAGAGCACTATGTCAAAAATAATTGATGGAATCATTAATTTTGGAAAATTTGGTAATTTTGGGTTCGTTATTGTAATGTTAATAATCACATGGTTTAACAGAATGTTAAATGGTTCTACAAGTGGAAAGTGGACAACAATTTATCTTCTGATTGTCACTTTTACACCTATGATTTTAAGCATAGACAATATATTGGAAACACTTGGTATAATAGAGACTGATTTTATACCCATTGATGATTTCTACTACATTGGTTTTGGATTCTTTTGGTCTATTCTATTTGTCGTCCTTACATTGTTCTATCAACGCAGTTTCCATTACGCAATCACCAATCATCGTGTAATATTTACCCAACACCTCGTAATTCCGGGAGATGGTAGAAGGATCCTGTTTGACAATATCAACGAAGTTAGAACTCAAAGAACATTTATGGGAGCAATTCTGGGATATAATACGATAATATGTGACACTGGAAGTCAACTAGGTATCGGAGAAGATGCTATGGCTGTAACAGCAGGTGCAGCCGCTTCCAACAGTGATTCAGCCAGTCCGGAAGCAGAAGTTGCTAAAGGAATTTTTAGGAGACTGTTTGGATTTATAACATACCAAAGGACAAGAAAAATCGATTTGCCAGACCCTAGATTTTCATTCTACTGCGTAACAAATTGGAAATCTGTTGAAAAACTGCTCAATGAAATGCATCAAAAGCACAGTCAATCGGGAATGCTAAGTGAGATAAAAGAGCAATTAACCGAATAATACGAATCTCACATAGGTTTCAAAAACCCGTTGTGTAACGACCCCTTATGACCGAACTCATACAACAGGCAGGCATGGCTTTATCGAGCGGTAACTTCACAGACGCAATGCACTTGTTTGAAAAAGCAAGAGAAGCTGAACCGGAAAACGCAATGGCCCACTATGGCTGGGCTGAATCTGCTTTCATGCGTTTATCTATGGACATGGAAGAGGATGTCCCTGCCGGTAAAATTATGCAAGTCTACAAAAAAGCAATGCAATTAGATGAAGAAAACTTAGAGTATGTTGCTTCGTTTGCCAACTTCTGTCTCGATTGCGGTAGAATTCCTATGGCAATAAAAGAATACCAGCGCCTAGAGAAAATGGCAGAATTGAATGAAATACCTGTTGAAGATACCCTTTTCGATGCAAGCAGATTAATCGTCGATGCAATTGAAAGAGTTGGTCAACCGATGGACAACCCTATGATACAACCTTGGCTTAGGCAAGCCCTAGTATGGGCGGTCGGTGGATTAGGTTTCAGCGCTGAGGATGCCGCTGAAAGATTAAACTCTGATGAGTGAGGTGAGGTTTTTGCAGAAGGCGCGAATCGCCTTCCGTTTTGGCCATTACGGTGATACTTTTCACGGAAGTCAAGTCCAACCAGATGTACCTACTGTCCAGGGTACTCTAATGCATATCTTCAAAAAAAAATTAAAGTGGACAAATGATAGAATGCCAGTCTCATTGGCTAGTCGAACCGACTCTGGAGTACACGTAAGAATGAATGGTGGCTTTATTGATTTAGATTCTGATAAATGGGAAGCGATGGGAGAGCGAGGTTTCATCAAAGCCATTGGCCATCAAGTTCCAGATAATATATCAATTTTTGATGCTAGGAAGGTTTCTAACGATTGGAGCCCTCGCAGGGCGCTTAATCGCACTTACAGATATAGAATGGAATGTATGGAGAAATGGAGAGAGCCAGAATTAGAATTTTTCACAGAGCTGTGCGCTATTTTTGAAGGAAATCACGACTGGTCTAACTATTGTCGAAGGGAGCCAGGAAGAACTACGAGGAGGGTTATAGAATCCTGTAAACCATGGTTGGATTCAGAGAGAATTATTGGTTTTGAAATAGTAGGTGAGGCTTTTGTTTGGAACCAAGTAAGGCGTATTGCCAACGCTATTTATTCTGTAATAGCTGGCAATAAAGAGATTGACACACTGATTTTTGCGAGGGATAACCCCGAAACTGAAATCGATCTTGGGTTAGCAGAACCGGATTGGCTTATTCTTTGGTCAGTTTCTTGGGAAAATATCCCTGACTTAGATGTAAAAGAATTATCAGTCCCAGAACCGGATAGGTCTAGTAAGCGGTGGAAAGAAATTTGCAGACTTCAACAAAAGGAGATTTTGATTCGTCAGTTCGATATTATGCAAGGTGAATACTAACCTTATCTCCGTCTACCATGCTGCATGTCTCACGCAGAAATATACCTGCTATTACTTCAACAACATCCTCGTGTCGGGTAAGATCAGGAATCAAGATTGCACAGTCGTGTTCACCTTCATGGCATCTTAATTTTCCCAAAAAAGCCGTAGCACCACCAAATGAAACTCCATCTCTGTCGAATCCTTTTATTCTGTGTGCTGTTATACTACTCGCTTCTCCGTCATCGAGTCCTGCTGAGACCCTAAGTTTTCGATAATTAATCAAAGAATCATCCCTTACTGAAACATTTAATGTGCCAGGCCAAGCACTTCTGCCAATTATAGTCTTGAACTGCTCTTGATAATGGTGCTGTGACATAAATATGTGAGCTCGACCCAAGCCTGAGCATACCAGTCCATCGATTCGCATTAAACACCCGAACAACACCTTCTTCAAGACTGTTCTGCATGTATACAAAACAACATGTATGACCTCCATCTACCACAGCCATGGCAGGAGATTTAACCTGGATGGAAGATAGATATGAGGAACTCAAAGGTAACTCTCTGTTGTGGCAACCACCTACCCTTGAAACCGCCAACACGCCAAGATGTGTAATCGATGGAAAGCCGACAATAATGTTATCTGCTAACAATTATCTAAACCTAACAACTCACCCTAAAGTCGTTAATGCATCGATTGAAGCTATCAAGAAATATGGAGCAGGTAGTGGTTCTGTAAGGGCGATTGCGGGTACGATGGATATCCACTTACAAGCAGAAAAAAAAGTTGCTGAATTCAAAGGCGTTGAGTCATCGCTTATCTACTCCGCAGGATACACTGCTAATGTCGGACTTATACCATCTCTTGTAAAGGGAAAAGAAGACATAATTATCTCAGATGAGTTGAATCATGGATCAATAATAGACGGTGTCAGATTAACAAAAGCACAACGCGCAGTGTTCCCTCACAATGACATGGGAGCATTGGAACAGGTGTTGAAGGAAAACCAATCGGCAGATAGAAAATTGGTAATTGTTGACGGGGTATTTTCGATGGATGGCGACATCTGTCCATTGGATGAGTTAACCGCTATCGCTGAAGATTACAATGCTATGGTTTTCGTAGATGATTGTCACGGAGAGGGTGTTTTGGGAGATGGTGGTAGAGGTATTGTAGATCATTTCAAACTCCAAGGGAGAGTCGATATTGAAGGTGGTTCTTTCTCAAAAGCACTGGGTGTTCAAGGTGGTATAATCGCTGGTAAGGAAATTATTCGAAACCATGCATTGAATCATTCCCGGTCATGGCTATTGTCTGGATCGCAGCCACCCGGTGTTGCTGCCGCTCAGAAAGCAGCGGTTGAAGTTTTGATGAATGAACCTGAACATCATGCTAAATTATGGGAAAACACAGAATATTTCCGAAAAGAGATGCAAGATATCGGGTTTGATACTGGTGTTTCTACTACCCCAATTATACCGGTAATGTGCGGTGATTCAAATGTCGCTAAATCCCTTTCTGAGACCATGTTGAAGAACGGAGTCATGGCTGGTGCTATTGTATTCCCAATGGTTGCTAGAGACAAAGCAAGAGTTCGAACTCAAATGTCTGCAGGTTTAACTCGAGATGACCTCGATGAGGTGCTTAGAATCTTTGAGAAATCAGGAAAGGAAGTTGGTTTAATCTAACTATTCTTCAGAATCAAGTTCTTCGACAACCTCTATCAAATCGGAATCGGTACCTGCTACCTGAGACACCTCTGCGCGATAATCCGCTCGGATTGCCATTCCAGCTTCAAATGGATTAATTTCATCCTCAATCATACACAACAGTCTCCAGCGTGGCGCCCATGAAATATGAACGTAGAGCGGACCGGGTAACATCATCAAGCCCCAGGCAACGTATTGGACAACATTACTATTCGGGATTAAATCTGTGTAAATTATTGTTATTAATCCAAAACCGATAAATGGAGTGGGGTAGAGTAATTTTCTATTTACCGACATAGGCATCCGCTTAGTTACTGCGTTCATTAAACGACTTACAAGACCGAGTAAAGCTGTGGCAAATATCAATAAACTGCAATGCAGTATCCACAACTGAAACCAATACTTCTCAGTAGAAGCGTATGGTAGTATGAGTGCGGTTGATATTAATAGCCCATAAAAGGCGCCGATATTAGATGGATGTGACAGCCATAATGGGAGTTTAGAAAAACGGGACGAAAGGCTGCCTCCCATTACTAATTCTCTTTGTGATTGATCAAGAGTAGAGGGAAAGGAACCCCACTTTGTTCCTTCGGCCATATGCAACCTAGTATAAACAATACATTTGAAGATAGGGGGAGGTTTTAATTTCAGTCCGTTATTTATTGCTCTTGCGAGAAGATTCGGGATAGAGGACCTTGAACATCTAAATCTTCCTCAGGCAACCACTCTCTTTCTAAAAGTATTGAGTCTTGTTCCTCTCTAACTCTTGCGTCTTCAAATTCATCTCCAGTATCATTAACTGCATTATTTAGAGAAATTGCTTGATTTATAATTGTTAATTTTTTGTTCAATACAGACTCCTTTTGTTTAGTTTTCCAATCGGACAACATTGTTAGATCGTTATCTGATTTGTAAACAACCCACCCTCTTATGTCCTCTTTAACAAGTTTCAACCGGGACTGACCGGGGTGTATCCATTCCCCTGATAAATTAATCATTATCTCGGATTCCGAGACCGGTATCTGTTCCATGAACGGATGGTTCAAATTAACTGCCAAAGGCAGATTGAAAATCGATGAGTCTGTATTTCTACAAACTAGAACAAACACAATTATTACAATTATTATGAGGTATTTTAGGCTAACAAACCAGTAAAAGCTAAGCATGATTATTACAGAAATTATTGAACTAATCAAGATTTTTTCTTTCAATTCATCCCTATATTGTTCTCTGCCTAGCGGGGTATTGGAAAATAGTATCAACCCTCGCGGTTCGTCCATATGCTGGCCAACTCAAAATAGGACATGAAACCCTCGTTGTTATGTTTCTATCAACATCATGTTTGAATAAGGGTGAAAAAATCAGTATAATCTAGGGGGTAATTAACGTGGAGCTACCGCATGGTATAATCGTCGATGAAAGACGAGGTAGTATGACTATCCTGAGCATTTTGGTTGACGAAATGATTAGAGTGAAATCCAATGGATATATTCGTTGTGAGAGAACGCCCTCAGAAGCAATGCCGCGAGTTGGTCAATTGATTATCTACAACGGAGCTCTGGCAGCCGCAATCCACGAATCGGATGTAATCCTGCAGGGTTTAGAGGCGCTTGTGGAAATAGAGGCTGATTCAATCGAGCTTGACTGTAAGTTACAATCTATCGAAGTAAAAGAAGTTGATAGAATACTAGAGTTACATCCTGAAGCGATTTTAAGTGTTGAAAATCCAGAACAAAATCAACCGAAAGAATGGTGGGAGGAGTTTAGCGATCGTAGTAATTCTTGGATAAAATCTTCTAAGTTGCCGACAATCGATGTTAGTTTTGATACACCAGAATTCGTTAAAACAAGAGCTGCGTCAATGGTTCACAAATTTGCAGGAAAGACTGAGTTTCTAAAACCTGGATGTGTTTACTCAAGTGGCTCAGATGAATTATTTACTCTGGTATCTAACCTTAAAAAACATGGGAGACCAGTGTTGGTTATTTCAAGAAAAACTGTTGATGATCTAAACATAAATTATGACATACCCGAAAATTGTTGCCTGTGGTTATCTCAAAGAGATATTGAAGGGGTGCAATTTGTAAACCTCGAGGATATAAGGAGCACAGTTAATGGATTCTTAGAGGAAAACACAAGGGCGGTTTTACTGCTTGAAGGTCTGGAGTATCTCTCTACTTTATGTGGTCCAAAAGAAGTTATTGAGATGTTAAGAGACTTTTCGGACAAGATGCGATACGAAGACGATTGTTTATTCATTTCCTTTGATAAAAATGCTTGGACAACTTCGCAATCTGCACAAATACTGCGGGCAGCTCCTGAAATTGATTTACAAACTATAATCACATGGAACTCTGACCCTGAATTCTTGTTAGAGCATCCACTTATGGAGGCTCAAAGTGATGAGGAAAAAGAAAAAATTTCAAACTTTTTAGATCATAACACGCCTGAATTACCTATACAACCGGCTGAATTTGAAGATGAAATCTCCGAGATTGAATTGATTGCTAATGATGAAAACGAGTCAAAAGAATTCGATAATTATATAGACGAACTCGATACTAAAATCGAACCTGATTATGTAGAGGAAGTTGCTGAAACATCTGAGATGAAAACCAGTGAAAGTCAAAGAGGACCTCGTCAAGCGCTTAGAATAAAGAGAAAGAAAGCAATAAAACAAAAAACTCTTACTAATAGACAAATAACTATCTCTCAGTTGTCTGCAATTTCTAAAGATATAACAATAGGGGAACTACCGAAAGAAAATATGGTCCCTAAGGTTGCAACAGGAAGGGCACTAGATGCTAAATTTTCGGACAATGATAAACTAAATCTTACCAGAAAGGGTGGTCTTTCAAAGAATATCATAGAAAGGTCTCCACCTATGTTTCCTCAATCAAGTAACACTCCAAGGGTTGTAGTCGCACAAACAAGAAAAACCAATCAAACCCAGCCAAAGATTTTTCACCAAGTTGGGAGTAATATCCATGTCAAAAAAAATAAATCGTTGTCACAATCTGCCAAGGTTAAACAAAAAGTATTCGATGTCGATAAAAAGCTTGAATCTTGGAAAAAAGAATTGGAGGAAGGACTTTGACTATTTCAAAAAAAGAGAAACTTCAGCTTGCTCTTGCAAATGCAAGACAAACACTGGGCGTCAAGGAACCATACTCAAGTCGTCCCCTTTCTAGGCTCAACACCCTCAGAGGAATTTATGATACACAAGACACTAGGGAGGGAAGTTTACTTTCAAGGACAGGAGTTCCAACTCGACCTGTTTTTGATATGCTCGCAGATAGAGTATTAGGAGAAGAAACTGAATGGAAGCCCAGCGTAGATCTAGAGGACAGTAATAGAACATTAGCGCAGATAGCAGCAAAAAGAATTCATCACATGCGAGAAAAGACTCTTGAAGATGAATTCGAGAGCGAAACTCTTGGTGATTCCCTGGGAGTGATGAAGGATGGAAAGCCGATATGGGCTGAAGTATTAGATTCTCAAAGGGGATATTCAACGGGGGCGACCGATTTTGGGTTTAGAGACACCTCTTTTAGGCCAGAGTGGCCACCAGTGCAACACCTTTCAGATCATAATACATGGAAAAGTTGGAACGTTGTTGAGGAAAATTCTAGGGCTACTTTGGCTTGCGAAAAAGTAATTCAAAAACCAGGAACCTCAATGAATCCGTTGCTGATATTAGGTGATAGCGGTTGTGGAAAATCGCATTTACTAAGCGCTTCAGTTCAGGGAATGATTCGCAGACAGGATGGAAATGTACACCTGTTGTCAATGACTGCAATGATCGGTTGGGATTCCTTACCACAAGGATGGCAGGATGCAGTAATGCATGCTAGTTTATTGGCGATAGATGATCTTCACCTTGCTGAAGGTACACTTGCAACCGAAATTGGTATGATGATTGATTACGCCCTGAATCATGGTGTGCAAATAATAGCAACATCAAGAGTTAGTTCAGATAGTTGGCAGGCTAGGCGACTTTGGGAAGTTATGCGTTCAGCTACTAGCATATGGCTAAAGAAACCGAGTTCGCCGTCATTGGTCACCCACTTGCGTAGAGCGGCAAATGGTAGAACTCTATTACTAGATGACTCGATGTTAGCGAATATAGTCAAATACGGTCAAGGAGATTGGAGAGCTACTAATTCTGCTTTTGAAAAAATCGCTCTAGCGATTGAGACTGGTGAGAGATTAATCGGTGCTGAAGATATCTCAAGAATACTAAATGACGAGCCCGTTAAACCTGACAATGTAGAAAAATTTGCTGAAAGAGAGAACCTAGAAGAAATCGCTTCAAGAATGATTGGAGAGACTTTGGACCATGTTTACACCAGTACTGACATAGGAGGGGTAGATTTGAAAAGAGAAATCCCGGAGTTGAGTGATGAGTGGGAAGTTCCTGAATTAACAATTGAAGAAAAGGACGAACTTCACGAAATTCTGGTTAGTGATAATTTAACACCTCATGTAACAACAACTTTGACAATCGAAGAAAATGACAAATTTCTCTTAGAAAATTCAGACAAAATTGATTCCTTTGATAAAGTAAGGATCAAAGAAACGACATCTGCTGTAAGTAACATTGCCGATAGTATGTTTGAGAATATGGCCAGAAATCATTATCAAAAATCAATAGAGCTTGCTGAATTAGAGCAAGAAATGTTGGATTTAGCTGATAGGAGTAAAAGTGCGTCAGTTGATGAATTGATAGCCATCGCAGATCGAGTAAGTGAAATTGAAATGATTCTTGGCAACGTTTCATTTGATGAAGACACTGCAATTCTTAAGCCAATCACTAAGTTGAATCCTATTTAATTCTCTGAATAACTGAGACATCTAAAATGTCTCAAATCTACAAATGTTTGTAAATTATTTATCTTTCAAATTAATGATTTCATAAATTGTGAAAACTACCCGATTTGTAGGTTTCGTACAAAACGTGCGTCGTCCTTATACATTGGATACTTTTGGATTGTATTGACGTGAAGAAATGGGGGATGAAGACTCTTTGTTTGACTTGACAACAGCACACCTAAATACAGGTATGCGTGGAGTTCCAGTCGGCACTTGTAGAACTTCATACGTAACACCAACCGAAGGTGTTCACTACTGTGGATATCCAATTGCAGAACTCGCTATGATGTCTCCAGAAGACGTTGTATTCTTGCTATTCAACAAAGAATTACCAGACATTCAACAATCTGTTAAATTTAGAAAAGAATTGCAATCAAGAGGCCAGTTACCTGAAGGTGTCGAAGAAGTTTTAGCCAGTCTTCCAAAAGACGGGCACCCCATGGATTGGTTGTCGATAGGAATTCATACTCTGGGAATGTTGGGTAGCGTAGATGATTGGAAGGAAGATGCTCTAAACCTCATTGCAAGAATTCCTAGGCTCATGGGTCTAATATTTCGATATAGAGAAGGACGAGTCGAAAATATTCCTGAGGATAATTTATCCCTTCCCCTTGTTGGGAGATTTACAAATACTGTTGACTTTAAAGATATTGATAAGGCAGTAATGAACCGTGTTTTGTCAACATATCTTGTTCTCCATATGGACCATGGAGGCGGCAACTTATCGACGTTTACAGGCAAGGCTGTGGCAAGTAGCCATGCGAACATTTACTCCTCATTAGCAGGGGCAATGAATGCATTGTCAGGACCTCTTCATGGGAGAGCAAACCAATCTTGTTTTGAATTTGTGAAAAATATCGGAACATCTGTCCCATCAGAAGTTGAAGCCTTTGTAAGGGCTGAACTGAGCGCTAGAAGACCAGTTTTCGGATTTGGTCATGCCGTGTTGAGAACTGAAGACCCTAGAGCGGCTGCACAATTTGCACTCGGAGAAGAAATTTGTCCAGAAGACGAATATTTCAAGACGATTAGAACTTTGAGAGAAGTTGCACCTAGAGTATTATCTGAAAATCCAAAGATAAGAAACCCTAATGCAAATGTAGATATTGCCAGCGGGACGTTGTTGAACTTTGTGGGATTAGAAGATGCAGAATATTACACTACATTCTTTGGATGGGCTAGAGTTGCTGGAATCGGTGCTCAGATAGTCGATGAGAGGACAATTATGAGGGATGGTCGTGGAATTCCTATTTATCGTCCAAAATACATAGCTGAATCACAGAGCCTACGTCATGTTGAATGAAGTACTGGTCTAGTAGTTTTGCCACATCCCCTGTGCCCTATGATTCTTGGCGCTCTCCAACCTAGGATTTCATCACTTATCTCATGCCATGGAGATACGTCATCAGGGATAAACCCGTTTTGTAACTCATTCCACTGAGTATTTGTCAATGGCATTGTAGCTGGCCTCAACCATCTTTTGCTCCCGCATGGTAGAATCATCTGAGGATCCGCAAAATCAGTCAATAGCGATAAGTTTGCCTCAATTAGTTTTCGCTCTAAATATGGGTGTCCAGGCCAAACATAAACCGGGTAGTCGCCTTTGAACTTCTTCAGACGTTTTAGCCCGCTACCGCTTAGACTAACCGATCTACCAAGATGTGCATATTTCTTTACTCCCTCAAAATAGTCAACAGCACAGGGCATCATCGGTGAGCCTGCTTTTTTTTGTTTGTTTAGTAAACGATTGAACGAATATAGAACAAATTCAGGTAACGCACGTAACCTTTTTCCCATATGTGAACCTGTTCTAGGAACGACAGGCAGCAATCTAGACCATGGTCTATTCGATTCTGAAATCTTTGCAACTTTTGCCATAGGACGATGAAACGCATAAAATACCGCAGATTGATGTGGTATACCAGCTTCATCTATCATTTCAGTTGCAATTTTCATAACTTTAGCCATTCTGTTAGTAGAATCTTTAGAGATACTCGGTAGACTACGTTTAATCTCTAAACAAGCTACTTTGGAGTGTTCCTGCCATGGGATTAGCCATTCTTTGTCAGCCATCAACTTCTCAAATGAACAAAAACCAATGTCCTCCAGTTCGCTTAATTCCCAATCTTCTACATTTTTTGACCTACCTTCCAGTAAATTCCCGGGTATTGAAACCTCATGGTCGTGGTGGATAACAATTTGATTATCAGCAGTCAAGCGCAAATCAAATTCAACTCCGTCCATTTTATTCATTGCTTCAACAAGAGAGGCGTGAGTATTCTCTGGAGGAGGATTATACGCCATTGTCGTGGCTTGTTACGATTTCATTATTGAATCATGTGCCGGATGTGTAATCCTGCCCAACCATCATAAGGTAATATTATGCTCATCAGTTATGTCAGAGGACCGTAGAGTTCAGGGATACTGTTTTTATGATTGGGGAAAAAGCGCATTCGAGACATCTGTCACAACCGCTATTTTACCTGGTTGGTTCACGTTTCTATTTCTTAGAGCAAATGGATTGACAACCAAAATTTTAGGCACCGAATGGACCGCTGACGCAATATTCTCAATTTCTGTATCGGTTGCAGCATTTATTGTTGCCATTATGTCTCCATCATTTGGTGTAATTGCAGATAGACGTATGATCAAGATGTGGTGGCTGAGGGTGTTAACATACTTAGGAGCAGGTTCTACAATACTACTTGCAGCAGCACCTTGGCTAGGAGTATCTTACCAATGGATATGGTTACTAATTTGCTTCATATTTGCAAATGTAGGATTAAATGGTGCTGGAGTATTCTACAACTCATTGCTACCCCATATGGGAAGCGAAGACGAGATGGATGCAATTTCAAACAAAGCGTTTGCTTACGGCTATTTCGGAGGCGGAGTGCTCCTTGTTGCTCACTTAGGTTTACTAATAGTAACAGATTATGCTGAGTGGGCAATGCAGGCTTCGATGGCAACTTCGGGAATATGGTGGCTAGGATTTGCAATGCTTACTTTCAAGTGGGTACCAGAGCCTAAAATAGAAAATGAGATGGATTCTCTTAGTTTCAAAGAATCCAGCAAATTAGCAATATCAGAGGTAATTTCTACGCTAAAGGAGTATAAGTCATTCAACACACTGTTCGTTTACATGCTTGCATACTTCCTATTTATTGATGGAATTAATTCCGTAACTGCACTGTCTGGTGTCTTCGGCACGTCTGTTCTAGGACTTACAATATTTGACCTCATTTTGACAATTATGATTATACAATTTGTAGCCGCTCCTGCTGCATTAGGATTCACAAAATTAGCGGAAAAATGGAGTACTAAGAAAGCACTACAATTTTCTCTAGTATGTTGGTGTTTTGTTATTATAGGTGCGCTATCATTCGCACCACTAGTTCCAGATTCCCATGAGGAGTTCGATATACAAGCTACCTGGAGTGAAAAAGATGAACACTATGTTTTGAGTGTTGAAACAGCACCTGAAATCGCTCAAGATCCTGATGATGAAGAGCAAGACTGGGCAAAGGAACACATTGCAATCCTCCCTCTGGAAGAAAATGAATATATCAAATCTGGAAAAACATATGAATGGTCAGATAAATCTAAGATTATATCAATCCCATCGAACGATTCTAATTCAAATGAATCCGAACTTAATCTATCTGCTTTACAATCTCTATTGGACTCAATCTCAGATACAAGGTTCTCAATGAGCATCGATGGAGGATTGTTGGATGGTGAGAGTAATGTTGGGGAAGGCCATCCAACAAATCTTGGTGACGGATCTTTGGACTTTATCCCAGAAACAGCAAGAGATTTGATTTGGGCACCTCTTGGAATTTCAGTTACGATACAGTTTCTTGCTCTAGGTGCCATGGCAGGTGCTTTGCTAGGTGGTAGCCAAGGGTTGTCAAGGTCATTATTTGGACAGATGGTTCCTGAAACAAGATCTGCTGAGTTCTTTGGCTTCTTCGGTTTCTTTGGAAAAGTAGCAGCCTTACTTGGTCCACTCATTTATGGAATAATGACAGTAATGTTCGATTCTCGTGTAGGAATATTCTCCATCAGTTTACTGATAATTGCAGGAGCTATTATTCTCAGAAGAGTGGATGTTGAGGATGGAATTGCTGTTGCAAAAGCAGAAGACGAAAGAAACCGTTCGGCTAGTGAATAGAGAAAACCCTCATATTTGCGGGCATTGGGAGGATAAATAATGAGTCCATACTGGGTGATGATGGGGATTATACTAATCCTCACACCAGTCATCTGCTGGGTATTCACCCTTGGAAGGGAACATACAAGAACTCCTCTCTCAAAGGCAATGGGTGTAATACATGAAAAAAGATATTATCTTCATGCACTTGGTTATATTTTCATAATTAAATGGAAATCGTTGACTGATGACTTGAATGAACCTATTAAAACAAGAACCGGGAATTGGACTGACTGGATATATGCAATAGAGGGAGATGCCACATTGTGGGTGCAAAAAACCTTTGAAAATGCTGTTTTGACTGAATTCCTTAACTTTCACTACCTATTCATTTATCTCTTTTTGATATACATAACCACAGTATATTTTGCCTATGTTGGAGAAAGGGATATGACCGACAAGGTCACATTGAACTATTTACTGATATACGCATTAGCTGTGCCATATTACCTATTCTTCAATGTTGAAGTTACATCGTCATGGATTCCCGGAATGAAAGCACTTCTCTACCATGATGGGTGGTATACTGTTTTTTATGCCACGCATGATCCATTAGATAATGCAGTTCCATCGCTTCACGTAGCAATTCCATTTGGAATAATTTTACTTAATTGGCTTCATTGTAAAGAAAAGGGAATCAAGATGAAGAATTGGTCCCATTATCCATATCATCTATTTATCGTTGTGAATACCATATTATTTATTTTTACAATCGCTTATCTTGGAATCCATTGGCTTGTAGATATACCACTTGGCATGTTAATAGGCGGTGTTGGAGCTTTATTCATACATCACATACAGCCAAGATTGAGAAATGATCATGGGTCAGTGTTCAAAGGAATTACAAAGAAAAAAGCCGTAAATCACACATTCTGGGAAGGAGCAGCGACTTTGGTTATACTATTCTTGATTCTGTCTGCTGTATCTTATCAAGAAAACAATATTGATGATAGTGTTTCAATGCGACTTGGTGGTGGAGATTCTACCTATGACATATTAATGCCATTACAGCATGGGGAAGATATAAAATCTGAAATCACAAACTTACACCCAACATTGGTTTTGCAATTCACTATTATTTGGGTTGATGATTCTGTTTCATTTATGGACCAAGGAGTCATAGACTGGGATAAATTAACAGAAAATCGAACAGTGTACGAAGTTTCACCAGGCGCAAGCAAGAATGTCACGATAGATGACCCTAAAATTTGGCATCTTATCATACTCCATAACGACGCTTCTAGTGTAGAAGATGTAATCGAGGTCCGAATCCATAACGAATATCCAAACGATGAGATGTGGAAAGCAATAGCACTTTCACTACCTTCTTTATGGATGACTGGGTTTGTTATCCACCGCTTAAAGCGCTTAAAGAAAGCTGGAAGGTCACTTATAGATTCTACACCATCCCATATGTGGGAGGAAGAGTAGATGTATGACAACGATATTATAAATCCTGAAATTGGGAATCTTTTCAAGAAAATATCTGGATATACTAGAACTAAATTTAAGTTGATTGTAGTTTTGTTCTTGATAGGTTTATCAGCAGGTATTCCACTAGCACACTATGTTGTTAACTGGCTACTTGATAGTACTATATTGCCCAACGACGTGGATATCGTGGTATTAACTCCCGTAGAGTTCATTATGATACAAGTCCGGGTTGGGGCATACATTGGATCAGGATTAGCGGTGTTTGCCCTGATATTAGATGCCTCTTGGAAGGCAGGTCTGCACGGGAAGGCACCAAAACCTGGAATTACATTGATTGTGTCGAGTATTTTTTCTGCTTTGCTGGCAATCCTTGGATTGTTATACTCATGGGAGATCTTGACGCCTCTACTTCTTGATTATTTAGCAACAGACGCACAGAATGTAGGTATTGATACAGATTGGAGGTTATCATCTTTTGTGGGATTCATTGTGAGTTTGTGCATTGCGTCAATCATTGGCTTTCAGGCACCTCTAATCACTACAATATCGATAAAATCCGGTGCCGTAAATAGAGAGACTTTGCAATTTTACAGAAAGCACATATGGTTTGCAACCTTCGTATTAGGTGCTGCTTTTTCTCCACCAGATCCGTTGTCACTATTCTTGGTATCAATACCGATAATATTGCTGTTTGAAACAGCAATTGTTTGGGATTACATCAAGGACGGAAATAAGAGTGCAAATGATTGATTGAAGCAGGCATTTTTCCCGGAGAAGGTCTGTAATCTGTTCCGTGAGAATCACTGCCAACAGATATTGGGAATCCTTGATTCATTAGTTCCCACCTGTATGAATCTGGGTGGGAATTATGAACAGCTTCTAAACAATCAATTCCTAATTCTTTAACTCTTTCAACTAATTCTTGCGTGGTAATACCATAGTGCTTCGGATGAGCAAGAGACGTTATCCCGCCAGATTTTTTTACTATTTTTACCGCTTCCTCTATACTAGGAAGTGGTCTTTCCCTGAATGCTGGACAATCATCTCCAATCCATTTATCAAATGCTTCTTGGATAGAATTAACAACCCCTTTTTCGATCATTGCTCTTGCAAGATGCGGTCTTGTTATAGTGCCCTCTGCATACTTCTCAACATCTTCAATTGAGATTTGTATGCCTAAATCTTTCAATGCAGAAAGCATGCTCAACATTCTAGGAACTCTAGAGTCTGAAACGATTGAAATCCAACTGTGGAATTCATCTGAAGCACCCTCTGGAAAATATGCCAACAGGTGCCATGATGATGATTTATTAGTTTCACTATTGATTTCAACTCCACATGTTATCTCAACACCGGGTATGAATCTGATTCCGATTTCATTACATGCTAATTCTGCTTCATCCCATCCAGCGATTGTATCATGATCTGTTAATGACCAAACTTTAACACCAGAATCACAAGCCCTTTGAGCCATTTCTCTAGGAGACCAAAGTCCATCACTGTGATGTGAATGGCTATGAAGGTCAACTTTTTCTGTCCACATGTAATCACTCAAAGTCGGGAAGGTCGGGTAACTCTAGCGGGGGTAATTCTTCAAGATCTTCTTTATTTTCAATTAGGTCATTTAAGTCCTGTTCGATTAATTCATTTAAATCAGGCATCTCTGGTAATTCAATACTTGGTATAATCATTTCATTCTTGTCCCTAGTTTGTTCGGGGAGCGGAATTGATGGTATCCCGTGTGTCTGAAACCCTCGCACATCAAACTTAGCATATCCCTCTTCGTTTTCAATAATGGTTTCTTCGCTTGTCTTGAGAGGTTCGTCCAATAATGGTTCTACATCCCTGAAGGATTCTAAAGATTCTTTAAAATCGGGCTCAATCAATGACTTGTTTACAGCAACCGCTTCCGCAGAGGATCTACCAATATCTCCTGTGCTGAGAGTATTTATCGCCCCTTTTACTGCACCATCCTCCAGATGGCTTGACTCTCCTATAATCGATGCTATTACTGCTGCTGTGTTTGGATTTACAAAATCATTAGTATCGTCAAGACTAACCATTGTTGGCAGATTTTCTAGAGCCTCATATTGAGATTCTGAGTCGCCATGTGAATGAACAGTAGGGTTTTCATTTTCCTTCTTCGCCCACCATGATATGCCCAAGGTCAGCGGTATTGCTAAACTCATTACAGTTTCTGGAATACCCCAACCCTTCGAGGTTATGAACGGCAAAAATACTGAAAATGAAATACAAATTACTAGTATTAATGTTACAGTGTTTGCCGCCAAGCCTACCCTTGGATATCTCGGGTCCATGTTATTATGGCATGTTGGGAACTCAATAATGTTGGCTTTCAGCCGAAGTGACAGTATTTGCCATTAACATGGCAACAGTCATTGGTCCAACGCCACCGGGAACCGGCGACATTATCGAGGCTACCTCTGAAACATTTGGATGTACATCACCCGCTAATCGCCATCCTCTTTCTCTTGTGGTATCAGAAACACGATTTATCCCAACATCAATTACAACAGCACCAGGTTTGACCCAATCTTTTGTCACCATTTCCGGCCTACCGGCTGCGGCAATTAGTATATCAGCAGACAAACATTCTAAAATTGGTTGAGGTGTTTTCGAATGAACTATTGTGACTGTCGAATCGATTCCTTTTGCAGCTAAGAGAAGTGCCTGTGGCATTCCTACATTAAAAGAACGGCCAATTACTACTGCTTTTTTCCCAGCTAAATCAACACCAGACCATCTTAGCATTTCCATTACTCCAGCAGGGGTGCATGGAATCATACCATTTAGCCTACCTTGAACAATTTTACCTAAGTTTACGGGATGAAAGCCGTCAACATCCTTTGTTGGTTCTATCATATCAGTCAATGAACCCTCATCTAGATGGGAGGGAAGTGGCGATTGAATCAAAATACCGTGAAGCGTAGCATCCTCGTTTAGACCTTTTAGAATATCCTCAAGTTCAGTCTGTTTAGTTTCGGTAGGTAATTTAAACTGTGTAGATTTTATGCCTAAGCGTTCACAACAAAGAATTTTGTTCCTTACATAAACAAGTGACGCAGGGTCATCTCCTACAATTATTACAGCTAGATGAGGTTGAGTTTTGCAAATAGAAATCCTTTGTTTTAGGTTTTCTTCAAGGTCAGCGGCACAGGCTTTCCCATCAAGCCAAACAGCGGGCATGCTAAGTCCTGTCCGCAAGTGGTGATGAGGGTTGTGATTGCGTCTTTTCATTCTGATTCTTCACTCCACAAGAACTTGCCACATGATTTGCATGTGTAACTGCTAGGCTTTGGACCATTAATAATCTCTAAATCGCCACATGGACCACACAAAACAGTTGTTTTTATTGGGTCATCTAGGGTTACATCTACTCGATACATGAATCTTCCAGCATCTGGTAATAATTCTGAAGATGGCATCCAAGACCTTACTGCTTCAGGACTCATTTCCATGTTTGACTTTATAGACATGCCAATAATAAAGCAAATGATACCACTGACTCCAGAAATTGCGCCCATAACAATGTTAATTGAGAGAGTCAATATAGCACCAGAAACGATTAACACAATACCAGAAATAAGGAAATTTTCCCTAATATTCTTCACGTAATCAACCCATGGCAATCTTTAGTGCTTCAGCAACTTTTGGCATATCCTTAGTGGCTAGAGCACACAATCCAATTCTAATTCCCCCATTTAGCGGAACTAAGTAAACGTCATGTTCAGCACATTTTTCTGCAACTGAGGCTGAGTCATCTGACTCGATCCATGCAAAGAAACCGTCCATTGTTGGATTTAGTGCCACGCCTCTCTTTTGACATTCTTCAATCAATGACTTTCTTCTATCGTCTAAGAGATTTTTTAATCTGTCTCTTTCAAGTGCCCATGCATCTCCTCCCTCCTGACTAGAATGCATTTTACTGACACTATATTGACCCACTCTTGGAGTAGCACTCCAACTTTGCCTTCCTGTAACGCTCATCACAGTGTCAAGCCGATCTGTAACTGCCTTATCTGGGTGTAAACACACCAATCCTCCAGTTCGCAATCCGTATATCGTATGAGATTTAGAGAGTGACACAGCTACACAAATAAGTAGATTTTCAGGCCATAATAAACCTCCTTCAATCTCTTCTAAAATCGTATCTGCCCATGCATGAGGCTCGGCTGCGTAGAGGCTGTAAGCTGAATCAATAAGTAATGTATGTCCTATTTTTTCATTTTTTATAGCTGAGTTAACAAAGGAGTTTAGACATGCAGAGCGACCTTCTCTCGTCATTGAAAGTCCTGTTGGATTATGGGCTGGGTCATTTAACCAAACCATCACTTTATCTTGGTTGGAACAAAGACTGTCCAATTGAGTTTCAAACTCGTCCTTAGCAAAGTATGGGTGGTTGGTGTCCGGTTCTTTGGGCAGTAAAGGCCACGTTACGTAGTCTTGTCCATTGTTTTGCAGGAAGCCCTTGTATGGGCCCCAGTAACGATCTCTTAGTAGTGCAGTTTGTCCTCGCTCGAGGAAATTATTTGCTGCAAGGAATAACGCTCCACTACCTCCTGGACTAGCTGTTGATGAGAAATTAAAACCCAAAGTCTCCAATTTTTCTCGAACATCGCCGAATGCAAGAGTTTTACAAAGGTCGAGGAAGTCTGGCAAGCCTGCTAGCGGTGCATATGCAGATATTTCTACCGGAGGAGCATTTCTTATTGCTTCGTCAACGACTCTGTTGATTGCAAGGCTACCGTCGTCTTCAAGTAATGCTCCGACTGTTCCATTCGCCGCATCTTTGCCTTGTTTTTTTGCGGTTTGGTATCTTGCAAACCAACTGAAGATAGTGTCGCTACCCTCTTTCTCAATCCCAGCGACGTTCAATAAGTTGTCTCCAGACATAGCCAGCGCAGACCGTTAAAGGATATTGTATTGCCGACGACTTCAAGAATCAAAAAAGATTGGCCACGCATAACGCCAACGTAGCACAGCTGGTAGTGCTTCGGATTTGTAATCCGACGGTCGGGGGTTCGAGTCCCTCCGTTGGCTCCAATTTTTACTTGAAATTGTTCCCTTTGCGTTGAATTTTTTAAACTGTAAACTTGCTTTTTGCGCTTAGAATTGTGGATTAAAACACGATATTCAAAACCTAAATCAACTAGGGAACATCATGGCGGAGTTGACCAATCCTGAAAGAAGGATGCTCCGTGCATTACAAACACGACATGATGAGTGGACCTTGGATGATATTCTTGAAGCGTGTGACTGGAATGATCAGGCTATAGCTGCATCTGCTGGTCATGGTCTCTCGAATCATGGACTAGTGAAAACAATCAAAACTAGCAAGAAGGGTGTTATTCTAGGAGACGAGGGACTGAAAGCTGCTGAGTTTGGTTTGTTAGAAAAAAGACTTTGGGAATTCATAAAACAAAACCCTAGTGCAACTATGAGCGATATCTCGAAATCATTTGAAAGAAACGAGTCTGGACCAGGGATAGGCTTGCTCAAACGCCTTGGCGTTACAATTTCAGAGGGAAGGTTTGTGTTTGAAAACCGAGCAGAAATTGATGAAGAAATTGAACTGCGGACAAAATTTATTGAAAGCCCTTCAATTGACAATCCCCTGATTAGTCATTTCAGTGGAAGGAAAAATCTTATTGAAATAGTTGAGGAAGTTTACACTAAATGGAAGATCACACGAGAAGGTATTAAATTTCCACCCAAAGATCTTGTTGAAATAACACAGATTGCAGATATAACTTCTGAATTATTGCAAGGTGAAGATTGGAAAAGTGCTCAATTCAGACCGTATGATGTAACACTGGAAGCCTCGATGCCAACCTCCGGTAGAAGCCACCCTATGCAGGCCCTAATAGAGAGGATAAGGTCTATTTTCCTAGAGATGGGCTTTTCAGAACTTGTCGATAACTACGTGCAAACTGCTGGCTGGAATATGGATGCTCTATTCATACCTCAAGATCATCCTGCAAGGGAAATGCAGGACACGTTTTACCTAGATAACCCAAGCAGTATTAATCTAGACAAGAAATTGTTGGAAAAATGGAAGAATGTTCATGAGCATGGAGGTAATACTGAATCCTCTGGATGGGGTGGCAATTTTAGTAAAGATATATCACAAAGAGGGTTGCTTAGAACACATACTACGGTTAATACAATACAATACCTCGCTGAAAATCCAAAAAAACCTTGTCGCGTATTTGCTGTTGATAGGGTATTTAGAAAAGAAAGCATAGATAGAACTCATCTTCCAGAATTCCACCAAATTGAAGGTATAATAATGGAACCCGGTGCTAACTTAGCGATGTTAGTCTCGACTTTGAAGACCTTCTATGAAAAAATGGGTTACCCAGAGGTCAGGGTTCGGCCTGCATATTTCCCTTATACCGAGCCTTCATTGGAAGTTGAAGTGAAATGGCAGGGCAAATGGTTAGAGTTAGGTGGCGCCGGTATTTTCCGGCCAGAGGTTACAGAACCTCTGGGAATTAGTGATCCTGTTTGCGCATGGGGAATGGGATTAGAAAGATTAGCGATGCTTGTCCTTGGTCTGGACGACATAAGGCAGTTGTACATCTCTGATATTGAATGGCTCAAAAATCAACCAATTTTGTGAGTGCAATGGACCTAAATTCAATGAATGACCATAGCCCATGGTGGGCAAGAATTATGGCTATTTTGTTTGGATTGATGGTTTTAGGTTCTGTTGTAAACATCTTCTACATGGAATATTTTGGCTTTGGAGGAATTAATCACTATTCGTTTGGGAACGAACCTACTCACCCGGGCAATTATCCAGAAAATGGAACGGATGACGAACAATTAGAGTTTAACAATTCTCTAACTGAGTGGGATGAGTATCAATCTTATCAAAAAATGATGGAAGATTTAGAAAATGCAAATATCAAGGAAATTACTCAGATATTCTCTATTTTGACGGTGATAGTCGGAATCCCTGCGATAGCATTTTTTTGGGTACAGGACAAAAAAATGCTGCATTTCGGTATCGCCCTTGGTGTTGTAAAACTTACAGGAGACGTCATAACGTCATACCTTTCGTCCGCCATAATTGAGGACTTCATGAATAATTTCCCAGAAGGAGCACAATATTCATGGTTGGCAAAAACTTCGATTTTTACCTCGACATTTTGTGGTATTGTTTTTATCGCTGTCGCAATAGTTTTGTCAAATATGTATCATTCTTCTAGAGATATCCCTGAAAGCGGATTTCACCTAAATGTTAATTTGATTACGACTGATGAAGAGTAGCAATGCAAAATATATTGACCTCCAACACAGAGACGATACCGGGTTTTACAATTACCCAATCCTTGGGAATTGTTACGGGTTCTACCGTCCGAGCAAAACACATAGGGAAAGACATACTGGCAGGCTTAAAGAATATTGTAGGTGGCGAATTGAAAGCTTACACTGAATTGTTAATGGAGGCTCGAAATGAAGCACTTGGCAGAATGATGATGGACGCTGCGCAGCGTGGGGCTAACGCTGTGGTAAATGTCAGATTTGCCACAAGTAGTGTTGCTGGTGGTGCAGCAGAATTATTCGCTTACGGAACCGGAGTTATTGTTACTGAAGGGTGATTATTTGGTATCAATTGGAGATGTTATCGGCCTAGGATTTATCGGTATCGTAATTCTATTTTCGGTTCTTCCAATAATTGCGTTTATCTATTCGATGATTTTTGCTAGATTTCATCATAAGAAGAGCCACAATAGCCTAATTCAACGGGAGAAATACGTTATGCAGAGCCTAGGCAGGGATAATTTAAACACACTTTCAGCCCCTCTGCCCCACAGAAAAATATCAGCATCAGGCTTAGTCATGTCAAATATAACGGTCTCACCATCTTGGTGGCAGATATTTCTGGGCAGTATGCGTTCTATCTTTGGAGGGAATGTTGCATCCTATGATAAAGTTCTAGCTTTTGGACGAAGTGAGGTAATGCAAAGATTACGAGAACAAGCCATTGGAGAAGGCTGGGATGACGTGATTAATGTTAGAGTTGAAACTTCAGCTGTAATGAACAAAATAAAAGGTGGAAATCAAAACAAATCTGGCACTCTTGAATTCTTGGCGTATGGAACAGGAATCCGAGAATAAGTGCCATGTTTGGCGTTTTCTTTTTCAAATAACACTTAGACGGCAGGATATGAGACGAACCAGAGTCATAGCTACCGTTGGTCCATCATCGTGGGACGAAGATTCCTTGAATGCAATGTTCCAATCAGGTGCAGATGTTTTTAGGTTAAATTATTCACACGGAGAACCTCAAGATAAGGACAAACTTTACACCAAGATTCGATCGTTGGAAGATAAAAACAGAACTACTTGCATCTTAGCTGATCTTCCAGGGCCAAAACTGCGATTGGGTGAGTTTAATGGAGTAAAATTACTAACTAATGGGGATAAAGTTCGACTTCTTTGTGGTAAGAAAAGGCACGATGGCCCCGAGTTGCCCGTAGAATACGATGGGCTATCTTTAGAATTGAAGAATGATGACAAAATTCTCCTTTCTGATGGAATAGTCAAACTTTCAGTAATTTCAACAGGACAAAAGAAATCCTCATTCGTTGATTGTATAGTTGAAGATGGCGGGACACTTAGCAGCCGTAAGGGAATAAATGTTCCAGGGACAATGGTAGACCTTCCGGCGGTTGGAGAAAGAGATTTACTCGCCTTAGAGCATGCAATAAAGGCAGGTGCTGATTGGATTGCTGTATCCTATGTTAGAACTGCTGAAGACATTAAACCCGCAAGGGATGCAATAAAATCTGCTGGAATACACACTCCAATTATTGCTAAAATTGAACACCCTGCCGCACTGGATAATTTAGAATCTATTCTTGACGCAGCTGATGGTGTAATGGTCGCTAGGGGAGATCTGGGTGTTGAAATACCAATGGAGGAAGTGCCACTAGCCCAACAGAAAATAATCGATGCTGGGTTGATGAGAGGAATGGTTGTTATTGTAGCGACACAGATGTTGGAATCTATGACTAAAAATCCCAGACCGACTCGTGCTGAAGTAAGTGATGTATCTGCAGCAATAAGACACGGAGGTACTGCTGTTATGTTATCAGGAGAGACTGCATCTGGTGATTACCCTATCGAATCAGTACAAACCATGGTCCGTATTGCCAAGGCTACCGAGAAGGGCTTAACTTCATCAAATCTTATGCCTGGGGCGCTGTCAAGATTTCGCTCTACACGTGCTGTGGCTCATGCAGGTGTCGAACTCGCAAAAATGTCCAGAGCTAAACATATCTTAGTGGCAACAAGACATGGTAACGCCCCAAGACTGGTTGCAGGATACAGACCAGATGTTCTTGTTTCAGCAGTAACAGATAGAATGCGGGCAGCGCGAAGAATGAATATGTTGCCTGGAGTTCAATCCGTTATCATTAACGAATATGATAGAGGATCTCAGACCATGCAAGAGGCAATAAAGCTGCTATCAAAAAACGGCGTCATTAAATCAGGAGAAAGAATTGTGGCAATTTCAGGATCACCCTTAGCAATGCGAGGAGCGACCAGCACTGTTAGGCTTTACAGATTAGAAGCCGATGGGACTATTTCAGGGACAGAGTGAAACCATCGATAAATATTCATCACAAGGTTCAATTCATGGACACAACACGACATAGTTATGCATGTAAGACCTCTGAACGCTATTCTTGTTGTAGTAGGTTTGTTATTAGTAGGACTGAACTTTGGTTTGGGTGCATACGCAACAGGAGAAGTACCTGACGCAGTTCGAGAGGCTGTTGAGACAAAAGTCAAAGATGATATTTGTGAAAATACTCTCTGCACAGAGGTTAAAGATGAATGGAAAGAGTCAACAAGTGAAAGAGACTTTTACGCTTGGCACATAACTAATGTGAATGATGTGATTGAAAATAATACGGACCCTCTATATGAGAGAATAGGACCTATAAAATACGATGTAACATCGAAAAAAGAAGTCGACTCATATGACATAAAAAATGGCCTTTTAACATACACGCAAACAACATCCTACGCCTGTTCACCTGATACTTTGGTCCGATGTGACATAGACATATCTCAATTGAACATCGCTTTCAACGCGCAGGTTGTAGGGGCTACTGGTACTGGGATTAACGCAATAATGGGTATTACAAAAACCGGGTTCTCCTCCGGTATAATCGACATATATTTGCAGCAAGTATCAGCTGCAATTGGCGTTGCAGACGAAATCGATAATGAACATATGGAACAACTCAGTGCAGTAGAAGGAGCAGGTAGCACGAACATTATCGATACAAACCTACACAACAGTGCAGAATCATACTTTTTAGATGGAATGTTTGAGGCTTTCGATGAGGCTTACGGAGATGCGTTTTTGGATGACCCAACGAAGACATTCACAGGAGAAGGTTTTGTAGAACCCAAATGGGTTGATGGAGCATGGAATGATGACGGAGACGGAGTTCTTGAGGAAGATGAATACTGGTATTATGACGGCTCAGGAGACCTAGTTGGTGATCTTAATGAGAACGGTATTAGGGATAACGAATCAAGCAGTTTTGTACCGCTTATAGATCTGGAATATGCATTCTATGATGCGGTTGGACCAAGCGGTGAGAACATATCTTTCATAAATCACATGGGCCCGTTAGTGTATGCCGCCATGGGTGAGCCAAGCGACCTGCAAGAAATGATTGATAATCCGGACGAATCAGTTACTCTTGAAAGGGCTGAGATGTGGGATTTTGCACACCCAACTGACCTGAATGTAACTTTGTCACGTGATTGGACATTGTATGGAGGTTTAGGGAAATTAATGTTGGATTATGGCGCTGGCAACGATGACTATAAATCAAATATATCTGAAGACAATGTTACATTATCTGAAAGGATTGAGAGATTATTGGGTTTTGAAATTGACAGCGATATTGCACAATCAGTCCTTATGATGGGTAATGGCACTGATGAGCCAAAAGGGATTCTTGCAGTAAGTGATTCTGGAACATCTTTCGGACTTTCTGAGTTCCTTGACATGGATCAGGAGACGGCCATCGAAACATTCAATCTGACCTCATACCAATATTCTAAATTAAGACAATTCTGTTCAAAATGGGCTAATGATGCTGAAGCATTGCCTCTAATTTTAGTTGGAGGAGAAGGTTATATCACAGCCTCAGAATTCGTCAATCAAACATTTGGCTCGATAAATCCTATTGATGATAGCTACATGGAATACTCTCTAAACTTAGGAGGCAACTGGGGAACTAACCAGTATGGATTCCCTGGTGCGGACCCAATAAACCTAACACAAAACCAGAGTGCAAATATGCTGTATGGAGATTGGGGATT
>DAZU01000100.1 GCA_002507425.1 Euryarchaeota archaeon UBA53 | reverse complement strand
AGAATAGTCGAGTCAGGTCTGATGCCCGATGATGTTGTAGGAGTTTCGGGTAGTTTTTCTCAGGATGGTAGGATGTTCTATATTGATGACCTTCACTTTCCAATGCACGACAGGCATGAAAAGAAGTTTGCAGAGCAGGCAGTCTCAGTTGCATTCCTATCAGATGTCCATCTTGGAAGTAAGACATTCTTAGAAGCTCAGTGGCACAAAATGGTGCGCTGGTTTAACACAGACCCGCTTGCTCGAACAATCAAATATCTCGTATTATCAGGAGACTGTGTGGACGGGGTTGGAATATATCCTGGTCAAGATAAAGAATTACTAATCAAAGATTTTTACAAGCAATATTCTAGCTTTGCTGAATTAGTTGAACTTCTACCAGACTGGGTTGAATGTATTATGCTTCCAGGAAACCATGATGCTGTTCGCCCAGCAGAGCCCCAGCCAACACTGGAGCCAGAGATACAGCAAGATTACAACTCGACCATATTTGTAGGAAATCCATGTGATTTCAGTTTGGATGGTGTAAGGATACTTTCGTATCATGGAAAATCCATAGACGATTTCGTAGCCGGTTTACGTAACGTTACTTACAAAGATCCTGTTGAAGCAATGCGACAGATGCTTAGGAGAAGGCACCTAGCGCCACAATGGGGGGGAAAAACCCCACTTTCACCAGAACCTGAAGATGGGTTAGTGATTAGAGAGGTTCCTGATATATTTGTAACAGGTCACGTGCACGGTCATGCCTGTGTTGATTTTAGAGGAACAACCTTGATTCAGTCATCTACATGGCAAGATCAGACTTCATATCAGAGGATGTTAGGTTTCCAACCAAAACCGTGTATCTTAACGGTGGTAAATTTAGGGACTCACAAAACGCTTTCAATACCGTTTGCATAACTACCATAAATGGTCTTTAAGTTCACCAGAGGTAACAACTTTGGTGATTCCTGTAATTCCCTCATCGTTATCAACTAACAATAGATGTATAGCTCTATTATGAACTCCAGAAATGAAATCTTGACCTCTGTGGTCAACCCCTATCAATGTCCCATCTAATTCGGCAAACATCCATGCAGATGTTGCTTTAGATAAGTCTTCACGCTTAATCAACAGCCAGCGCAACCCCTTCATTTCGGAGCGTAATTCACCATCAATCTCATGAAACCAGCGTGAATACATAATTACACCTTAAACCGTAATAGTGCCACTGCACCACCAATTCCCAATAATTGTTCTCCCGCATCATGGTCTGTTGAACACTGGACTAACTTTGCTCCTATTTCGGTTAGCCCTTGAATTATCTGTTCCCATTCACTAGACCGTACGAGATCAGCTGTGATGAGTAGTGTTTCAATCGCTCCCTCCTCAAGGGATTTTTGAATCATATTTTTACCAAATGAAACCGCACCATTTGTGGAAACTCTCATCCAAGCCTCTTCTAGTAACTTAGTTTCCTTGACAATAGAATGCTCCGATAATATATCACCTGCTAAGCCTTCTGATATCACTTCATTAGCAGCACTTCTTCCACCCATACTTGTTGGAATTACTTTCTTTATTCCTTCAATTAATGGTGCGAGCTTCTCTCTAGCATGACCGGGTCCACAAATTACGATGGGAGTGCCTTCTTGAATGAATTCATTTGCCTCATTGGATACTTTTTCGAAGAACGATTTCGAAGCGTTTTCACTCCCTTTGGAACCAGTATATTTCCCCCCGCCTCTAAGTGTCCAAGTAGAGACCTCTCTTACGCCTCTACCTGTAATTTCGAATAGGATGCACTCATCATTCTCAACAACCATGATGACAACCCTAGCTTTGCCGCTAGCCTCACAAGCAAGACGGATTAGGTCTTTATCGATATCAGGGAAGTCATTTTCTGATGTCAATTCAATTTCGTCGCGAACTTGTATTACATGTGTGTGGTGACAGCCGAGGTCAAACTTTGCTTCCTCTATGGTTCCGTGAACTCTTAAATTATCAGAAAATGTTTGGAATTCGTTGGAAAGTATGGACAATTTGATCCACATCTTTTTCCTCTCAGCTGATTTTGCTCTACCACCCTCTTGGCCAGCAGTTGTCTGATCTCTTCTTTCCCCTAGCATTCCAATACTCCGGCCTTTTGTACAAAGCCTTGCTAAAGTCCAAAGGTCATCTTGATAGTCGATTCTAATTCTAAAGAATCCAAAATCGCTTTTGATGACCTGCATTAAACCTCACCCGAATACCCCGAGGAGGTTCCCATCTTCATCCATATCCATATCTGCGGCAGCGGGCCTTTTTGGTAAGCCAGGCATTGTCATAATATCACCAAGAACTGCTACAACAAAACCAGCCCCTGAATTTAGTCTGAACTCACGAATGGGTATTTCGAAATTTGATGGTGCTCCGAGTAGGTTGGGATTATGACTAAACGAATATTGTGTTTTTGCCATACAGACAGGAAGTTCACCGTATCCCCAAGATTTTAGTTGATCTAATTGTCGAGATGCTTTTGCCATTATTTTTATTCCATCAGCACCGTAAATTCTAGTCGCAACTCTCATTGCTTTTTCTTCGATTGTTGTATCTTTATTGAATAGAGGTGTAAATGGCCTTCCAGCTGCAATATGGTCCTGACATGCAGACACCACAGCCTTTGCTAATGCCTCGCCACCTGCCCCTCCTTTCGCATGCACTTCTGTGAGGCATACGCTAGAGGCGCCGGATTCTCTAGCACATTTTGTTAGTGCTTCCAATTCAGCATCGGTGTCGCTTGCAAATCTGTTAACCGACACTACGACTGGCATGCCAAATTGTAGCATATTTTTGATGTGACGATTTAGGTTACTTTTCGCTCCTAATTGTACTGCATTAACATCTTCTTTCTCTATCTCTTTCTTCGAAGGTCTTCTAGAGGCCTTATCGCCAAATGCTCCTCCATGCAACTTCATAGAACGTACGGTTACATTCATAACTACGCAATCAGGAGGTTTTTCAGAATTCGCCACTTTGATGTGCATGAATTTTTCTGCACCCATATCAGAACCAAATCCTGCTTCTGTAACCACATAATCAGCAGCTCCTAATGCAAGTTTATCAGCGATGATTGAAGAATTTCCATGTGCTATATTTGCGAATGGTCCACCGTGAATAAAAGCCGGGTTTCCTTCTAAGGTTTGTACTAAATTCGGTAAGAATGCATCTCTGAGAAGTAGTGCCATGGCACCCGAAGCATCAACGTCATCCGCCTTTATTGGATTTCCAGACATGCTTTGCCCGATGACTATTTCTCCTAATCTTCTTCTTAGGTCTGCATAGTCTGCGGCTAACACTAAAATTGCCATAACCTCACTTGCAGCAGTGATGTCGAATCTGTCTTCTCTAACCTGACCATT
>DAZU01000125.1:504-5790 GCA_002507425.1 Euryarchaeota archaeon UBA53 | reverse complement strand
AAGATACTTCTTTTTCTTCTTCAAGGATTCAGAAAAGTGGTATTCCACTCTGATCTTTCTTTTCTCTTCCATTTTTATTCCCTCTAAAGTCTAGTATAGTTTACCTTGATTGGGTTGCTAAATTTTGTATTTCAATTTCAACACTAATAGCCTGAGGTTTTCCTTCGGTGTGCTTGTGACAAAAAGGATGGCCTCTGAAGGAATTGTTGATGCAATCTTTGAACTTGCAGACATTTTCTAAATCTACCTGCTCTTCGATGATTTTCCTTCGCCCACGATTATTATAATCAATAAATAAAATAGTCAAAATCATTCCAATTAGAAGAATTAATTCATATGCCGATAGCATTCCTTTAACCACATAAATATACAATCTAGGAATTAATAAAAATATACCCGGCATTAACCATTTTTTACTAAAATATGATTAATCAAGGACTGTAATTGAACAACAAAAGAAGCATACCGGTGATAATTGCGGGAATTGTTGTGTGAATTGTCGCCCATAGACTTGCAGATTTGTGCCTTACTAGTAAAGGAAACAACGCATCTCCATCCTGACTTATCGCATTTGCAGTCAATGCTGGGAACGATATCATGTCTTTTGTGTAGGCTGTAATTGCTATAATTTGGGGGCCACATCCAGGAATCAAACCAATTGTAGATGCTACTATCACTGCGAATATTCCATCTCCATACCTAGCCATGTCATCTTCCCCTACTCCGCTAAGAAGCATAGAGAATTCGAAAACCAAATAGGCAATCATCACCCAGAAAGTTACGAACGCTGTTTCACTGGCTGAATGAACCATAGTTTCTCGCATCGAGTGTAGTTTGTCTCCAATAGTGGCTTCAGTGTCATCTGCAAACCAGTTTTTCTGCGCAATGTATAGGATTACAGAAAACGTTGTTCCTAGCAATCCAATCCACGTGATAAAACCGTCCAAGGTAAACGGATTAAGAGATAGCTTTAGTTCATAATCGGGATCTTGTGCTGCCCAAACCAACAGGAGTATGGCAAATACTAGCCCAATTAGTGTTACAATCCACCAAAGCATGTATCCCTGATGTAATATTTTGTAACCGATTCCATCTGGTTCTTCCCTTGGCATATCATCTAGTGTTGATTGTTGATTTTCATGGACATTTATTTCATCGTCAGAAATTATGTCTTTTGACTTCCCAAGTCTACCAAATGGTGAGCGGGGGGTAGTTCCAGTTGCATCTATAAGATAACCCCATAGAACTCCTACGAAAAACGAAATTGCGTGGACTGCGATGACCGATTCAAGGCTTATACTTCCCACGATAGCAGCGCCTATCAAGACAAATGCAGCATCTCCTAATGTGGCGATTAGTGTGGCAACTACTGTTCCGTATGTGACGTAACCTCTTGCGAACATTGGCATGACTACTATGGCACCACCACAACCGGGTGTAAGTCCCATAAGTGCTCCGATTACGGGTTGATATCTCTTATTTCTCTTGATATATTCTACAAATTTTCCGCTTGTAGCGTATTGTAACCAACTAAATAAAAACACCATTGCAGCAACAAAAACTGTTACTGCAAGAAATGCATCCCGCATACTCAGGATGATTATCTCTACTACCTCGGAGCCAGCCACAATTCTAACCTCAGGTTGATTTATAGTTAAGTCTTCGTCTAAAGCAAGTACATTTCTCGATGTATGAGGATTTTACTCCAAACGTTATACACCGTTTTATTTCCCAGTCCGCCTTTCCTCTTCTTCCATGTGATTTTTCCAGTAATTCACCATCTCTTTGGCTAAATATTGGTCATAACATCTTCTGCACAACTGCATCTTTGACAAATTCGGACCATGGTATTGGAATGTCTCATAATCTTCGTCACATGCTGAACATGAATTGGTAGATAACCTCTGAGACATTTGATTAACTCTAACTCCTCAGGTATATAAAAAATGGTTTTCAATTGAACTCTCAAGATATTGACATAACTGCGAATGTGGTAATAGGGTTAACAATTCTTAGATTTATGCCCTAGACTCGTAAGTAACAAAACACATTAGAATAACTACCACTCAATATGAGAGCCATCATATTCGACATATCTCCCGCTCAACCCCAGATTTTGCTCCACAATCCTATCCATAATTCCGTCTATGCTTTCCCCAACAGATAAAGGAGCATTTGGCCCACCCATGTCGGTTTCTACCCAGCCAGGATGAATTATCATAATTGAAATCCCGGCCGCGTCTAACTCATTTTTCATAGCGATTGAAAGCATGTTTAGTGCAGTTTTTGAGGCCCTGTAAGCATATGATTTTCCGCTACGACAATCACTAATCGAACCCATAAGGCTGCTCATCATTAGAATTTTAGATCCATATTTTAGTTTGTGGAGTAATTTTTGGGTAATCAGAATTGGTCCTAATGAATTGATATGAAATACCTCTAGGGAATGGTCAAAATCAATTTCAGAAATTGATTGCCACCTACCGTCTGCTACTCCTGCATTGTTTATCAGTAAGTCTATGTTGCCTTCTATAGATTCTGACAATGTTATGATTGAATTCTCATCCCTGACATCCATTTTGTGGGTTTTCAAATTGTCATTTTCAATGGCGGATAGGCCACCAAGGCTACTTCTAAATGTTGAATGAACGACGTATCCACTTTCCAATAATTTCTTAGTCAATCCTAATCCTATTCCTCTGTTTGCTCCAGTTACCACTGCCGTCTTCATGCAGTGTGGACAGTGAAATAACAAATAAGAATATATGGCAGAGAATCACAAACCAATGGCTATTAATCCCATCGAAATCCATGCACCAGCCATTGATCCAAGGTTGGTCAGGGCTGTAACTAGTAATACTCTACCTGCTCGATTTGTCCAAAATAATTTGGCTGAATCTAATTTCAAGAACTCGCCTAAATCTTCTCCAGTAGGTTCCTTGATTTTCATTTGGGCATACCCCGCAAACCATCCTGCTGCCAGAGCAGGATTCAGCGAGGTAATTGGTGATGCACATGCTGCCACTAAAATGGCGATTGGATGACCACCTGCCAGCATACAAAATATTGCGGCACCTAGGAAATTTCCAGCAAACCAGTAGATTCCGTTCTCCTTTATTGCTGCCAAATCTCCATTGTATGCAAACCAACCTAATAGACATAGAAGAGCTATTGGAATTGCCAATGATATCGCTTTGAGAACTCTCCCTCCTTTAGGCACGTAGTTTAGGCTTTCAATCCGTTCGTCGTCTTGTTCAATTTCATCTTTCAGTAGGCTTGAGACGCCCTCAAGATGGCCAGCTCCTAAAACAGCAAGTACCTTTCCTTTACCCCTTATTTCAGAAATTTTTCTTGATATGAACTCATCCCTTTCGTCGATTAAAACTTTGCCTGCACCGGGAGAAACCTCCTTCAATTCTTGCATTAATGAAGTGAGCAAATCTTGGTCTTCAAGCATCTCATTTAGTTCAAATTCTTCTGTATCTTCTTCGCTAAGAAGTGCCCATAGTAACCCAATTTTTTCTTTAATTCCCATACTTTTCCACGCTCTACGTAGCGTGGTTTGAATGTCCCTATCCACCAATTCTACTCGAAGGTCATATTCTTCAGCGGTTCTCACTGCCATAAGCAACTCTGCACCTGGTTGCTGACCTTCATTTATCCCCATCTTTCTTTGCTCTGCTGCAAGAAGGGATTGGAGTAAGACCATCGGCGCCTTTCCTTCTTTGATGACCTTTAGTAAACCCTCTTTGTCCAGTCTTCTGTCGGAAGTCAAAGTCTCAAATCTGCTTTTACATAATTCAACAGCAACTATATCCGGATGCCAATTTTCTATATTTTCTTTGACAGCCTCAACCGAGGCTGTTGCAACATGAGCGGTCCCCAGTAGCCTCAGATTCTCATCTACATCAATGAAAGGAGAACTCAAATCATTTCACCACTCAGAGCTTGATTTAACATCAAAGTAATTTTTTCCATGGCTTCAATCTCGTTATCACAATCAATTGATCTCATTGATATTTGTCCGCCAGCGATTGATTTGTGTCCCCCTGCGCTACCTTCAGAGAAAGTTTCTGTAAGAATTTTACCAAGGTGAATTCCTTGATCAGTTGACCTGGCGGAAAGATATATTTTTGACATTCTTGACCCGTAAGTGACAACCGTTTTCACTCCTTCTGTGGGGAGCATAAAATCTGCGACTTGGGAAAGAGCATCTCTATCAACCATCTTCGAAATAGGCACTAACATCAGCCCATTTTTAAGAACAGAATTATTCAGAGCTTGTTTGAAAATTTCCAAAACTTCCTGAGACCTCGGTGGGCTTTCAAAACATCTCATCAAATCCCAATCCACCCAAGCACTCAGCCATGACAGTGCTCTTAAATCGACAGCATTGAAAGATCTAGTGAATCCCAAGGTGTCAGTTCTGATTCCAAAAGCAAGTGCAGTGGCGACATTTCGATCAATATCGATTTCAGCATTCATTAGTAATGATGCAACTAAAGAGGATGTTGCTGCAAATTCAGGTCTCACCATTATCACATCAGCGGCAGGTCTTGTTTCGCTGAAGTGGTGATCTATAACTATGTGAGGGACGCAAGTCTTTGGCAATACATTATTCGCACTTGGATGGCTAAAGTCAACGCATATAACAAGGTCAGATTTTTTTAGTAAATCATCTACTTCCCAATCCAAAATCACTCGGTTTAATTCTAAATTCAACATCCTAACCATTGCCCGATTCTGTTGATGTTCAATCATACCACCATGAATTATCAATACACTGTGCCCAAAGAATTCGCAAAGGTGTTTCATTGCCATTGCACTAGCCAAAGCATCTGGGTCTGGGTTGTCATGACAAACGATTAGGACTTGTGATTTGGCTTCTTTTTGAATCCTTCTCAATACTTCCTCTGCTCCTTGTTTTCTGTCCACTGAACGCAATTTGTCTTGGATTGCATTAGCTGTCAAATCCTCAACTGAAACTAGTTCAGCGCCCTTCAAATTTATTGTGGACAAAACCGGGGTGTTTGGCCAATAATCTCTCAGTCGTCTTACAGGGTCGTCGTCGCATATTATCTCTTCCAAAATTAGTATTGCAGTTGGATTTATTTCTGGTAGCGGCATTTCATGTAATTCCATCTCAGTGGGAAGCACAGCTATTTCGACATTTTCCATCGCAACCAAAGCATTTGCTAGCCCTATTATCCTCACTCTTGATCGCTCACCTATCCACTCAGCTAGTCTTATAGCTAAACTGTCGGATCCAAAAATTAAAAACAGGTT
>DAZU01000125.1:0-150 GCA_002507425.1 Euryarchaeota archaeon UBA53 | reverse complement strand
ACTCCTCCAGTTTTTCTAATACCGAAAATAGGTCTACATGCTCTCTAACATCGTGGACTCTGATTATATCTATACCCTCATAGAATGCTTTTGCAGCGACTGCAAGACTACCAGCAAGTCGATTACCTGTATCTTTTTGATTACATATTT
>DAZU01000089.1:1787-6937 GCA_002507425.1 Euryarchaeota archaeon UBA53 | reverse complement strand
GATTCATTTTGCACGCTTTCAGTTTGTTTCGATGAAGGCTTTGGCGGCGCAGTGGGCGGTCCGCTTGGAGGCCCTGGTGGCCCTTTAGGTGGGCCGGCAGGGGGACTGGTCGGGGGTTTAGGAGGGGTTGAGGTATTTTCAACGGATTCAATTAGCGATTCAGATTGTATCGGCGGATCAATAGGAGGTTTTGTTGGTTTACTTGGAGGAGTAGGTGGACCAACGGGAGGCTTTGGTGGGCTAGGTGGAGGCGTAGGTGGACCAGCATTGCTTTTCTCATCATCTGCCTTTACACTGGTCGTTTGCATTGGGTTATTGGATATATTAGACGAGTTATTTGTGTCAGAGTCAGAATCGAGTAAAGACGCAGCAGTGTTTGCTGCGCTTATTGGATCCAAGTTTATTTTCGACTCAGAAAAATCCTCATCCTGTGGCGCATTTAGACCCTTTTCAGATTTGATTAGTGTATCACCACCACTTGCATTTTCAGCAGCGTACGATGTTAACACTACTTTTGATGGGTCAATCATCTCTCTTTCCGTGACATTCCCAAAATCACCCAAATCGTCACTGAATGCTCCCGCAAATAAGGACGATCCGATTGTGCTTGCTAGTTTTCTTCCTTGCGTGGCACTATATTCGTAATCATGCGGGTAAGGTCCGAGTTGGATTTTATTTGCAGGATTTTCGATAATGAATGTCCACTCCCCTGAGTCAAGAGGGAATTCAAATGTCCAATCTCTCTGCTTTCCTGGACCTAGGCTTGTAACCCCTTCAATAGAAGTATACTTTGCTCCAGTATTACTAACGACATATGCCTCTAATTCTCCCACTGGGACAGGGGCTTCGTTTGATACCGAGATGCTAACAAGAATGACATCCTCATCGTCATCGTTGATTTCCATTTTAATATCCACAACCTCTGCACTCAGAGGTCCGCTATTCCCGCTCATGGAGGTGGACATTGCACTCGCCTACACAGCGACTTATGCAACTATACTTGAAGCCAACCGTGCTTAGGTTACTAACGCAGGCCGGACCGAGTGTTTGCTGGCAATGACCAATCGACAGCAGCAACCGTGTGGTTGGCCAAATCGACAGGGCTGCGTTTTGTTTCGTTTTTCCAAGTAAGATAAATATCAATAATTCCAAAACCTATACCAATTACAGGAAGAACATACTTCAGTTTGAAAGCAGCTCTTCTACCCCAGTGTTGCATTCCAAGAAGGCTACCATCGTCATGAACAATTGCAATTCTCATAACTCTTTGTCCCAGAGATCTTCCATATGTCCTACCAGTATACTTGAAGTAGAGCCAACAAAATGTAAGGTAAATCGCCCATGCTCCGATTACATATGGCGCTTGCGAGGTGATTAGCAGATTAATTGCGAGAAGGTATGTTAGAAGTATTTGTTGCGATAGAACAGCTAGAACTATTGTCACAAGGAAAATATCCAATGCAAGGCCAACGACCCTCTTCCATATTGGTGCAATTAACATGCCTTCGGGGGCAGTTGCAGCTACGGCTGCTTGTGCCATTGTCCCAGGGCTGTGTATGCTTATGGGAGAGTCGGACATGATGATCGCTAAGGTCTATACTTTGAAAGGATGATTATCAAGAGTTCAAGATATGCCAAGCCATGAGTTTGGAATCTTCAACCCAACTCAACCAACTATCCCATGTTGAGTCATTTCGTAATGTTCTATCATCCCCTATTACTATCAAACCTCGCTTCGCTCGAGTAAGAGCAACGTTCAGTCTTCGATAATTTGACAGGAAACCAACCTTACCTTCACTGTTAGACCTAACAGTTGATAGGATAATGATTTCTTTTTCTCTTCCCTGATAACCATCAACGGTTTTAACCTCAAGACTGTTAAAATCGTCTCCTAACATTTCCCTTAGCAGTCTAACCTGTCCAGCGTAAGGCGAGATAATACCAATATCTTCGATTTTTAAATCACCAGGTAGCAGTAGGTCCCTGACAACTTGAATTACGACTGCAGCTTCATCCATGTTTGATCTAGAAGAGCCAGCATCTTCATGAATTTCCGAGCCATGAACGGGAACGAACGCAACTGGTTTGTCCCAATCAGGCCACAAAAATCCAGCAGCAGGGGGGCGTTCTGTTGCAGAGCATCCATCTTCCAATCTGTTATCATAAAATCTTGCAGAAGGAAACTCTCTGATTGTTGGGTGCATTCTATACTGCTTTGTAAGCATGTGAGCAGTCATCCCATTTTTCAACATTCTGTCAAACAAAGAAATACTCAAACCCGAGGATTCTGCGGATTGACTTGTAACAGTTGGTGGCAATTGCTTATGATCACCAACAAGTATTAGTTGTCTAGCACCTTTAACTATCGGAACAAGTGATGATGGTTCTGTGGCTTGTGTTGCTTCGTCGATTAAAACTATCGAGAATTTCCTATTATTCAGTGTAAAATGTCCAGCTCCAATATTTGTGCAGCAAACCACCTCGGACTTCGACAATACATCGTCAAAAATTTTCTGTTCGATTTCTCTTATTTCGCGGAAATTCTTGTTTATATCTCTGTGAGCAAGACCTTTCTCTTTCCCTTTTAGGTCGTGGAGTTGTGACTTGATTGTATCGTTTTCTTCTTTAATAAAATTAATTTCATCTTGTTTTGGATGTGCTGCAACGTGTGCATCCAGTGTTGCTTCTCTTAGATTCTCTCTCACTTTTACTGGCTTACCGAATCTGACCGCCCTAACTCCTAAATTGAGTAGACCCTCAAGTAAGTTATCAACTGCAACATTTGACTCTGCTGTTGCTAAAATCGGACCACGACCCATATCGATTAACCCTTTCAATAAATGAACAGCCGTATGCGTCTTTCCAGTTCCCGGTGGGCCTTGAATTATGCTAAATCTTTGGTTGACGGCTGTTTCAATTGCGCTGACCTGACTATCATCCAATATCATTCCCTCAAGGCTTAACGGACGCAATTTCTGTCCTCTAATTTCAGGTGGCCTTTGCGCTGAAGCTTGGATGTCATGAGGCTGGCAGAGTAGTAAATCACGTAGAACGGTTCCTCCGTCTCCCTCTGTTGAATGGAATGAAATTAGGGCTTCATGCATTCTGTCATGAGCCACCCGGTTAGCCCCTTTATCAATTCTCCATCCACCCTTGCGCAGGTCACTAGGCTTGTCTTTTACCACGATTCGGATTCTAGAATTATTTCTATCCAAAACAACGCCTTCGACAATTTTCTCCGCCCATGGTCTAGCCCTTGAGATTATTACCATGTCTCCATGACCAAACCTGTGAAAGGGAAGATGTGAGCCATTACGATTCTCAAATACCAGAATTGAATCTCCAAAAAATCGGCCAGATGATCGCCCCTTTAAGTCAAATAACGCAACACCGGCTTTCACAATCTTCTGTTTGCTCCAGTTTTTCCACCTATCTTCGACCTGCTTTAATTCATCGTCCAACTCTATTTTTATTAACGTTGAAAAGCAATCGAAATGATCCTGTGATTTTTTCCACCTTTCCTCGTAGATTACATCCTTATACCGTTTTTGGGTTGAGCGCGTATTCATCCTGCGCACCCCTCCCCTCTCGGACATAGTATCCGCTGCCGTTGCATGTATAGCATGATATCGGTGGTCGCGTATAGGTGAGACTTAACAACGAAATAGTAACCGAAGAGCCGCTGGTGGATATGTTTAGGCGCAAGGCGACCGCACACATAGAGGGCGAAGTATGTCCTTATTGCGAGTATGTCAACGAAGCAGAATCTACTACTTGTGTTCAGTGTTACTATGAATTAAACAAAGCACCTCGAGACCAGGGAGAAGAAATATCAGATGAATTGAGTAACTTGATATTCGATGAGTTAATGTCTGATGAGGACGATACATGGGAAGAAGGTGATGCCCTTGATGTTGTTCTGAGCCTAGACTCTGACCCGTTGCAAGTAGATCAGTATGAAGCAACAAACTTTTCAAAAGAAGAACCAGAAAAAATTGGTTTTATGAAATCTGACTCACCAGAATTACATGAAACGATCGCTCACAAGCCAGTCGAAATAGAGCCAGAGGATGTTGGAGAGCCAATAAAAGGTGTTGAAAAATTAGATTTTTCTAATGTTGACCCATTTGCAGAGGTCAAAGAACCCGTGCACAAAGGTAGAGGTACCGTATTTTCTCCTACCACTCCGATTGGACTTGATGTAGATCTATTGGGACACATAGGTGGTAATGAGCTGCCGTCTTTACCTCCAGATGATTTGTATGAAAATAAAATTGATTTAGCAACTAAGTCACCTGCCCCTACTCCTACATCTGTACTCCCAAGAATACCAGACATAAGACCAAAAAACGAACAAATGATTGTAAAAACAGAACCAGAAAATTATTCACAGCCTGAGAGAAATTCAGAGTCAGTTCTACCACCTCTGCCTGAAGATGTTTCTTTGGAAACCACTGAGCCACCCCAGAAAGAAGTTACAAGTATTTGGCCATGGAAAAGTGAAGAGTCTTGGAATCCAACAGAAATATATCGCGAGGTAGTGTCAGCCCTAGAGCAAGCTAATGGTGGCGATTTAGACGCAGCGTCGAAAACAATAGATAACCTTGGACCCCATTTGACAAATGATAACGTGGATATGATTTATCACATCGGGGTTGTGCTAAAAAAACTTAACAGAGTTGATGAAGTCAAAACTATGCTAACTTCAGCCAATAGTCTACTTCCTGATAATGAGCACGTTATATCCGCAATAGCTCATTTGGGGGTTGAGATTTGATGCAAATCAATACACCAGATTTGGCCGTAAACGGAATGGTTTACTTACGCCCAATCAGTAGAAGAATTCTACCAGAGGTTACCGAAGCATATTTGGAAGACCCAGAAGCCGCAAAAGCCGCCCTTCCATGGTTAAAAGATGGTGAACAAGCACGTAGGCAGATTGCAGACCTGATGATTGATATTGAGTTACAGAAAAGTGGAGATTCAATACATTTCTGGGCAATTCACTCTGTAGAATCTAACGGATTTGTTGGGATGATTGGATTAGGTGATGAATTACAACTTGCTGCATCTGCCTATAATCTAGGTTATTGGGTCAGGAAAGACTGGAGGAGAAAAGGTATAGCACGTGCATGCGTGGATGCAATTTT
>DAZU01000089.1:0-1403 GCA_002507425.1 Euryarchaeota archaeon UBA53 | reverse complement strand
CCTCACAATGAAGCAGGACTTGCGGTTTGTAAGTCGATATGTAAAAAGTGGAAAGGTCTTGCAATTGAAGGATTCGTTCCAATCGAAATAAATGATAGAACAGTTCCTCACGTTTTACATTTGATACAACTCGATCGTGGTGATTAGATGAAGCCGGTCTGGTTGACCGTTGATACCGATGATTTACGGCATGTTCCAAAGTCTCAAGGACACCCTACTAGATCACGCGGGATATCTCAACAGGGCACATCAAAACAGATGTTAGAAGCAATGCGATCATTCGATACTTGGCTTGATAAAACACAGGTTTCATTGACAATGTTTGTAATAGCAGATCAAATTGATGACCCCGTTTTTGCCCAGTGGTTGAAAGGTCTCTTGGCGAGACACCCCCAAATTACAGTTGGTTGTCATGGATTGACTCATAAGTGCTGGTCTGCATTTCCAGAAGATCAAGATGGATTGTTAGCAGCATTGGTCGAAGCTGACATAAAACTACATCAGTTTGCGGGTAAGGCATGGAGGCCGTGGTTTCGCGCACCTGCAGGCTATATCGCTCCATGGATGGCTCCAGTAATAGCAAAAGCAGGCTTCGAACTCGATAGTAGCGTAAACCCATCATGGCTTGTGAGAAGAAAAGCAGGTCCTTGGAGGGATTGGAATGCCGTCCAAAGCGCCTTAAAGGATTCAGGACTTGTCAGCCGGCCCTGGTTGTGCAGACTTTCTCTGCCTACGTGTGGTCCCGCCTTATCCATTCCATTTTTAGCATGGAATGCGAGAAGAGCTTGGAAAAGATTGGGTCCATTTGTGAATCCATATGAAGCGGAGGACACGGTATACTGGCATCTTTTAGACCACGGTAGAAAAAAGGGCTTATGGAAACCTCCCCTAATGCTAGATTAATCCCAAAGGCCTCAAATCATTAAGATTTCAGGCCCAGTTATGGAGATGAAGCATTGGAGGGGGCTGCTGGTCCTTGGAATCATTCTCCATATCTTTGCAGCGATTCTTATGCCATTAGGATTGGATGCTCATGTTCACGCGTCATATGTTTCAGATGAGATGGCTGATGGCGAGGGGCATCTAGAGTGGGGAGAACTACGGCCGGAATCAGAGGATGGTTCAGAAATTTCAGAAATTCCAGCAGATGGTAAATGGTTTGCTTGGCACATGATAATCCAGTTATGGTTCACAGTTTTCTCAATATCGACTGTGTCTCTACACGTCTTGGGTTTGGTAGGAGGGTTAGCATGTCTTGCGACAATATTTTACTGCACAAAAGACTTGTTTGGCATCGAAAGTGCTACCAAACTTACGGCTTTGGCAGCGATATATCCTCCACTTATTCGGGCAACGGGAAGAGTATACCAAGAGAGTTTTATTCTATTATTACTGACAATATC
>DAZU01000123.1 GCA_002507425.1 Euryarchaeota archaeon UBA53 | reverse complement strand
GGAGGGCTTAACCCTGACGAATGTCCAAATGATGTTGGTGTTGCCAAAGAAAATGGATGCCCTGAGGACATCAAAGAGACATCCAATAGTGTCCTACAATACGGTGGATGGGCTGTTGGATTTTCTCTTATATCAATAGTAATTGTCCTTCTAGTGCTCAAGCTTCGTAAGCCAGAGAAAGAAGATGATTGGACAGAAAAATCCTCCCTGCCCCCTATGCCCAATATGAATGCACAACCGGTAAATTTGCAAGCTTCGATTACCCAAACTCAGAACTCTCAGTCTTTATATCAAGCGACTTCAACTCTACAGTATCCTGACATATCCAATCTTGCAGGAAACCAACAAGTTGTATCTCAGCCAACTGTAATCCAACAATGGACAGATGCTAATGGAAACACATGGAGGTCGATGAGCGATGGCTCAACTTTATGGTGGAACGGGTTCGATTGGCAAAGAGCAGGATAGAGATCTAGGTGGTGAGATACTGCATGGTCAGGGTGACATTGTTAGGTAGCGCCCAAGATGGTGGCGTTCCTCAAGCCGGCAGTGTCCACAGAGAAGGTTTGGATAGGAGATATCCAGTATCAATCGGTCTTGTTGATTCTAATGGTGGGAGGCATTTGTTTGATGCTAGTAGATATTTAGCCGAGCAGTTACAAATTTGGAATCAGACAGGAGTTGATTCAATTTTTCTTACTCACGCCCATATTGGACACGTTGACGGGTTGACACTTTTTGGTAAAGAGGCAATGAATTGCAAAGGAATTTCCTTGTTTTGCTCTGATATTATGCTTGATTTAATACAAAAGACACCAATATGGTCAATTATGCTAGATCAGGGAGTTTTTACTCCTTATGGCAATAACATTGTGAAATTACCAGGTGTAACTGTTGAAGCACTAAAAGTCCCTCACAGAGCGGAATTATCAGATATGCATGCATACATTATCAAAGCAGAAAAGTCGTTACTTTATTTACCCGATCATGATACATGGAGTGAAACATTAAACGGTCATGATTTAAGGTCGTGGCTTAATCATTTAGAGATTGACATTGCCCTAATAGATGGCACTTTTTATTCATATGACGAGCTCAAAAACCGAAAACAGGAGGAAATACCCCACCCTCCTGTTGAACAAACACTTCAGATGTTAGGTGAGCGAAGAGAAGGAGATGGTGAGGTTGTGTTTATACATCTAAACCATACCAATCCGTTGTGCATGGATGAGACTCCAGTAACTGAATTAGGTTGGAAGGTTGGCAAAGAAGGAATGTCATTCAGCCTCAATTAAATCATAAGAGACGACCGTGTTGTAACGCATCATCAGGGTAATTTCGTCTCCAGCATCTGCGTTGAATGGAGTTGCTTGATTAACATCAACTGTGACATCAAAGATGATTTCACCAGCTTCCTTCTCCACAGTTAGTTCAGCGATTGTAATCTGGTGGTTTTCATAGGTGTTTTTCTGCATGAAACCCGACCATGTGGCGATGCCTCCAAGCATATTCTCACCACAGTTCTGTCCAGTAATGTTCTCCAGGTTCCACATGACTCTGAATTCGTTTGGGACATTAGTGTCATCATAACTAGATTCTACATCATCACATTGACTACCTATCCCTCCTTCATTAGATTCCGAATAATTGAGCATGAATGTGACCCCGACCGCATCGGCTGGGATATTGAAATTGAAACTCTCAGTAGTCCCATCACTGATATCGATTATCTGTTCTTCAAAGTGAGTCTCGAATTCCACTGTCAGGTTCCACATTGAATCAGGGTCTACACTTGAGGATGACTTATCCTCAGGAGCAAGTGACTGATATGATGTTTCTAACCCTACAACTGAGAGGAATAGCATGATAATGAAGCCAGAAAATGCTTGATTTTTATTAATCTCATATCTTCCAAAAGGATTTGAGTTAGACTCAACACGACTCATGCAGAAAGCAAAGTGAACTGCGAATGCAGCACCTATACCAGGCACTGAGGGAAATATCCCTCCTGGCCAATTACCATCAGCAGTAAATTGCGTGGCAATTGTCCAAAGTAACACTCCTAACATTGCAGCTGCCATCATTGATATTGTATGTTTTGAATCTGGTTCATATCCTGCCATTCTAATCAAAATAAGCGGCACGAAAATACCGCCGAGCCCATAAACCGCAAACACTACAAGAGCGAATACAGAGTCACCAAAACCTGGAAGTTGTTGGCCTACCAGGGAAATTACTGTCGACAGGGCGGCTATTACCACTGTTACCATCTTGGTCTTTCCATGATCTTGATTCCACTCCGGTTTTATGTCGTCGGTAATCGCTGCTGTGCAAGCAAGGACCTGACTGTCTGCTGTTGACATTGTAGCTGCAAAAATTGATGCAAGTATAACCCCTCCAAGCAAGGGATTTAGACTCTGTGCAAGTAGAGGTAAACCAGATTCAGCATCTTCAGCAGATAGCGTGTCATTAAACAAAGCGCGACATGCCAAACCTATCAAGAACATAATTGCGATAAATGGCGTCTGCCAAACGAAAAACCAAACCATGGCTTCTTTCCTATCTGAATCATCTTTCAAAGTCATAACACGAGATACTACTTGGGGCTGTCCTGCAACACCCAGCCCACCGAGGAAAAATGCAGCAACCCAAAGTGTAGCACCAAAACTCAGACCTGATGGATATATGTTTACC
>DAZU01000066.1 GCA_002507425.1 Euryarchaeota archaeon UBA53 | reverse complement strand
GTCTGCTCATGTTTGAGATGGGTTTCAAAATCATTGAAATTTTGTGATAGTAAAAGGTGTTTTGTAGCCTCTTTTGTATGATCTCCCCATTGAGACATAAAATTAGCAAGTTCGACTGCTCTAGGTATCAATTCCTCATCGCTAACTAATTCGTCAATCGCTCCTAAGTAGTGAGCTTCTTCTGCATTCCAAACCTGATTTTCTAAGAAAAATTTGCGAGCACTCTGTTCTCCAACAAGCCTTGGTAGTAACCATGTTGTTCCTCCATCAGGAGAAAGTCCTATCCCTGAATATGATGCCGCCATCTTAGCACTACTACTTGCAACTCTTACATCACAGGCAAGTGCAAGTCCAAGCCCACCACCTGCAGATGCTCCATTTAGAGCAGCAACGAATATTGTTTTAGAAGAACGCATTTTTGTCAAGAGAGGGTGTAGGGTGTCAGTTAATTCTCTAATGAGTTGAACACTATCGCCTTCATCAATCGATTTTTGAAATGCAACTAAATCTGCACCTGCTGAAAAGAACTTTCCTTCTCCAGTAAGAACAATCGCTCTACAACCAATATTGTCGATTATGGCATCTCGTATTTTTGGTAAAAACTCTCTACTGAATGATTGAGTCGCTGATCCTCCAGTCATCTGAACGATAGTGACGCCATCTTGTTGACTTATCTTCATGTAATCACAACTTAACATTCACATTCTTTACTTTCGTATAGAAATTCAGTGCATCTTTAGATTGCTCAATTCCAATTCCTGAATGCTTCCACCCTGTGAAAGGTGTTTGTGGGAAGGTGATAGGATATTCGTTTATGCTTACCATCCCGCACTCTAAATCTCTAGCAAAGCGATGTGCTCTGGATAGGTCGGTTGTCCATACACCATTCAGTAAACCAAAGGGTGTGTCATTTGCAAGTGCTAACGCTTCAGATTCTTCACTGAATTTTGTAACGCTTAAAACTGGACCAAATAATTCCTCTTGGAAAAGTAAATTTTCGCTACTAACATCTGTAACCACGGTTGCTTCCATGAATGCTCCGTCTCTATCGATCGCATTTCCTCCACAAGCAACCTTACCTCCTTGCTTCAAACCTTCAGCGAGCATATTCAACACGTCATCACGATGACTTTCATGCACCATGCTTCCCATCCTGACACCATCTTCCATACCCGGGCCAACTGGCCACTTTCCTATCTCTGCAATAACTGAATCAACAAGTTCATCGTGGACGTCCTCATGAACAATAAGTCTCGAGCCTGCCCAACACATTTGGCCTGCGTTCATGAAGATTCCAAAGCATATTGCCTTGGCGCAGTAACGTAAATTTGCATCTGGGAAAACAATGTTCGCCCCTTTTCCTCCAAGTTCCAGAGTAACTGGTGTAAGATTTTCGCTAGCCTTAGCCATAACGGCGTGACCTGTTGGAACGCCGCCTGTCAATGTGATTCCATCGACATCTGCATGGCCTGCTAATGCATCGCCAATTAGTCCTCCAGATCCTGTAATAACCTGCAAAACACCGGCTGGTAAGCCAACATCTGCCTCCATCATGGCTTTAGCCCACTCAATCAAAGAAAGAGGTGTCCATGATGCGGGCTTTGCAATGACTGTGCAACCAGCAGCAAGGGCTGGAGCTATGGATCGCAATGCTAACTGTAGTGGGAAATTCCATGGGATAATATGGGCTGTAACCCCTAAAGGTTGTTTCAATGTGTAATTAAGTCGATTACCAGGCACAGGAATTGTGCTTCCCTCTATCTTATCGCAAAGTCCGGAATAGTATTCAAAAGTCCAAGCACCATACCTAATTTCGCTCAAAGCCTCACGAAATGTTTTCCCGTTGTTAGTAGACTCAACTACCGCCAATGATTTTGCATTAGCGTATGTCGCTGCTGCCATCTTTTGGAGGATTCTACCTCTTTGAGCTGGGTCCATACCGGACCAATCCTTTGATTTGAAAGCAGCTTTAGAAGCCTCAACACATCTATTTACATCATTTACAGTAGCCCTAGGAATATTTGCAATTATCTCTCCCGTAGCCGGGTTCAGAATCTCTGAAACTGACCCATCCTCAGAATCACACCACACTCCCTCAATCAGCATTTGTTCACTCGGCATTAATGGTGCGAAGAGGAACAGCCTCAAAGCCTCTCCCGTTGAGGGTGGCCTTGATAATCAAGCGAGAGTAGCAGTATATCATGGCGGAGAGAATCGGTGTTTCTGACGTTACAACGAGGACTGTCACAAGACGACCACCTATCTTGATTCTAATTGCAGGTGCAACTGGTGTTGGTAAGTCTACTACTGCGGTAAAAATCGCAAGCGAACATTCGTTCTCACGTCTGATTTCAACCGATGCAATTAGAGAAATAATGAGGGTTTGTGACTTGGAAGACAGCGAAGCACTTCACCGCTCATCCTTCTCTCGGGGTGCTGCTGGAAATGCTGTAATTGATTGGCAAGATACATGCAAAGCAGTAGAACCCGGTGTCATTGCAACAATTGATAGAGCTCATAGAGAAGGCATAGATTTGATTCTCGAAGGTGTACATTTGGAGCCAAATTCAGCAATCCTGCGAAGGTGGAGGAGTTCAGGAGGTATTGCAATTGGTATAGTCATGCATATTGAAGATGAGGAAAAACATAGAAATTTCTTGAAGCAAAGAGAAAGTCATTCCTTTAGAAATGCAGAAAGGTATATTGCCGCATTACCGAGAATAAGAGAAATTCAGCAATCACTGAGAGAAAAGGCGCGCATTGCGGAGTGGAATTCAATAGACCC
>DAZU01000003.1:1022-5721 GCA_002507425.1 Euryarchaeota archaeon UBA53 | reverse complement strand
TTGAAGAAGAAAAAGAAGTATCTTATTTCATTTCTTTGCATATACACACTGATTGCATATCTAAACTTCTTTAACGCTATGGAACAGTATTTCTTCATTGATAATGCCACGTTTATGGCATGTGGAGTAACTCCTTGCATGTTAATTCCATTGATTTTTTTGATCATATTGAAAAATACTAAGCCTGAAAAGAAATATTTCTATGTTGAAGATAATCAAGACGAAAATTGAATGTTTGATAGTGCAGAAAATTCAATCAAGCCATTCTGTAACAAGTTTTGGTAATAGTTCTCCAGCTTTACCAGTATGAACTTCATCAAACATATCAGCATTCACAGGAAGATCGTAATTCACCAAAATCGTGTGGGCACCGTATGTGCTAGCAACTCCAACTAAACCCGCAGCAGGATAAACGTGTCCAGAACTACCAATTACAATGAAAATATCACAATTTTCTACCATCTGGTAAATCTTTTGCATGAACATTGGAATTTCGCCGAACCAAACAATATCAGGACGCATTTTCGTTGGAGTTTCACAGCAATTGCAGTTGACGAAATTTTGAGATAAATCCGAATCTGTCATTCTTAATTCTGTTTCCCCAGTAACTTCGCACCTAAGAGTCCGTAGTTCACCATGCATATGCAGTACAGAGCTACTTCCACCCCTTTCATGTAAATCATCTACATTTTGAGTAATTAAAGTAAAATCTGGAATTTCTGATTGTAGTAACCCCAATGCGAGATGTGCTGGATTAGGTTCAACTTGTGTTAGTTGATTTCTTCTTGCTTGGTAAAAATCCCAAACCAGTTGAGGATCTCGAATCCATGCATCGGGTGTTGCAACATCATCAAGGCTATGGTTTTCCCACAGACCGTCATTACCTCTGAAGGTCTTAACTCCAGACTCAGCACTAACACCTGCGCCAGTAAGGACAACCACCCTTTTGTCTCTCACGGATATACAAAATAAATTCAAGTTTAATAATTCACTGTTATACAATTTTTTGTAGAAATAACAATATATTTTCCTACGGCAAATATTATCACAAAAATTTGTACTATACATTTTTTGAAAAAACTACAATTCGATTTGTATTAGTTCCTTTTGACACATTGCTAATGCCCCATGTATTTGCTGTCTTTGTAAATTTTTGATCGTTGATCATTATCACAACTGGTTGAAATCCTGCCTTAACTCCGCACCGAAGAACGTTTTCCTCTAATAGAACTCTACCCATTCTAATTTCTCCAACCTCAATTGCAACAAATCCCTCCGGCTTCAGTATACGATAAATATCTTTCAAGGTTTCATAAATCATAATCTCCCACTCATCAATCGATTTTATCTGACTGATGTCAATTTGTGAAGAATCAATACCCATGAACCAACATCTTAACCAATTATCGCTCTTGTAATCTATGACATCTAAAAATGGAGGAGAGGTTATAACAAGTTGAACTGACTCATCTGCTATGGATTTTACATTGTTGGATTTGCCAACGTAAATACAAGAACTGAAGTCATAATTTTGAAAATTTTCAGCGTTTTGTGACCAATTCCTCAACAATGATTTTGACTTTTTTAATATCCTTGACTTTATTTCACGATATTCCGGAGTTTGATTCCTTTGGATGTTTATTTTTGCTTGCCTCTTTGCACTAACTGCTTGATTTGGAGGTAACGAATAGACTGAGAAAAAACCGGTTGAATGACCTGTTAAACGATTAATTGCTACCATCCTAATCCACATATCTACTGCATCTAATTTTCCGATACTCTCACGATGTAGTAGGTATTCTTTCAATGAGATAATCTCTTTGAGTGTATCTTTATGGAAAAAATGCTTCAGATCTTCATAAGTTTCTTTGCCCGAAGTAAAGTCAATCTCTTCCAATCTTTTTTGTATCTCTGTAATTCTAGGAGGCTTTAACCTTGGCTCAATAAGCGCTTTACTGAGTGGATTGATATCATTACCTAAGGGTAATCTATTGAGAATAACCGCCTCTAAAGGAGTTGTTCCTCTTCCCATAAAAGGGTCATAAACAACATCTCCAACCTCACTTAATCTTGTTATAAAAAATTCAGCCAATTGAGGTTTAAAACACGCCCGATATGATATTTCATGTATTGGATTAGCCTTCCTTTGGCCACTTGTCCAATATTCATTAATGGCTTTGAGTGTAACTCCACCTAACCCTTCATATTCCCATTCATATGGAATCATTATAGTGGATTTTCCAAATAAAGAGAATTCTGCAACCTCAGTAAAGAATTCAGAGGTCGACATTGAGGTCAAATTGGCATCCCCTTTGATAATCAAATAATCTGAAGGTATTTAATCAATTATCAGAGGTAGGTTATTTGAAATTTTTATTCATTTCCCTACCAATAATCAGCCGCTGTATTTGGCTAGAACCACCAAATATCTGGTAAATCTTTGCACCCCGCATTCTTCGTGCAGCAGGGAACTCCTCAGAATATCCATAGCCGCCGAATATCTGGACTGCATCTGTTGTCACTTCCATTCCAATATCTGCTGCATACCGCTTGGCATGAGCTGATTCAAGAGTTGCTCGTTCTCCTTTATCTAAAAGGTTCGCTGCTTTGTATGTAAGTAGTCGCGCACATTCGATTTTCGTACTCATATCAGCAAGCATAAAAGATATTGACTGATGCTCAAAAATAGGCTTACCAAATGTCATTCTCTCATTTGAATACTGCCATGCTTCTTCCATGGCACCTCTTGCGTTGCCCAATGCATGAGATGAAAGCATAGGTCTAGATCTATCAAATGCAACCATTGCTTGAAGCCATCCTCCACCTTCTTTACCTCCGAGTAGGTTTTCCTTTGGAACCTTGACGTTGTGAAATCTTACTCCTCTTGTATCAGAACATCTCTGTCCCATTTTATTTTCCTTTTTACCAACCTCTAATCCTTCGGAGTCCGCTTCAACAATAAATCCACTAAATGAGTCATAGGAATCTTTGTCATCTGTTCGTGCCAAAACATAGAACCAATCAGCATAACCTGCCCCACCAATCCACATTTTTGCACCATTAATCACGTAACTATCGCCTTCGAGAACAGCTGTAGTTGATATTGATTTTACATCAGAACCTGCACCCGGTTCAGTTACGCAATACGCTGAGATTTCACCATTTGCTACCCTTCCCAGATATTTCTCTTTTTGTTCATTTGTTCCAGCAAATATAACTGGGTGACATGCAAGCATTGTAACTCCTGTAATTGTTGCAAAACCAGGATCTCCTCTTCCTAATTCTTCATTTATCATTGCCTCTTCTAAAAAGGAAAGACCCATTCCTCCATAAGCTTCAGGAATTGTGCAATTCAACAATCCCATCTCTCTTGCTTTATCGATTGCTCCTTTTGGGAATGTCCCTTCAGTATCCCACTTTTCTGCATTTGGAATCAATTCATCATCTGCAAATTCTCTCGCAAGTTCGACCAACATTTCTTGCTGCTCTGTTAGGTTAAAATCAACCATGAAACTGGGTTATTGAACCGGTTTTTAATCTATGCTGATTCTCAATTATCAAGCAATTTACGATTGTTTATTTTTTAAATTTCTAATAGTCAAATTATTGACGAGCCTATTTCCCTTCCGTTAGACAATGTAAGTATCTGATGTGTTGATGGGCCGTTTGGAATATGCATATACAGATTGGCACTTATTCCTTCTTCAGCTAGGTGGACCGGACCACATTTATCTTCTGTTGGATCTGCCTGAGTTCCACCATCTAAAGTGAAGAAGTATCTAGCTCCTGGTTGGAAATTATCTACGTTTGTAAAACCAGGAGTATCAGGTCCGTCACTCCCTACTTCCCAAACATAAATTGGAGAACCACCCTGAGAATCCCCCAAAACTGCTGAGCGATAACTGAATGTTCCGTCATCTTGAGTGCACGTCAAAACATACTGAACATCAACCCTTGCAACCGGTTCTCCAGCCCCTCCAAATTCCATCATGAATAGCATGTCATCATAATTGTCATACACCCAAGCACCGGTTATTATTATCGAATTCACACTATCTCTTCTAACATCCTCTGCCGTTTGTTGTGTGTTTTGCGATAGCATCTCTGTTAAGTTCAGTAAAGTGAATGAAATAACAATCGCCAAGATGATAGTTGCAACATACACGATTAGAGCGCCGGTTCCAACAGCGCCCTCTTCGTTTGATTTCAACAAATTTCTACGCATTATATAACCTCAATTCAAATCCTGACCTTGATATGGGGCTTCACCTATGTCCAGTGCCTTTTCCAGTGTCCTACCTTTGTCGACCAACAGTATCATTGTCCCCCTTGGCACATCTTCGAGGTTACATGAATCAGTAAGGGTAATTATCATCCGATAATCAACACCTGGCTCAAATTCTGTGATTGCCCCCGCTGTCCTTCCATTGCCACTTAATTCTGTGGCCAAAGCAAAATTACCTTCATCAAATTCCACTCTTGCATCACCGTCTGTGTAACACATAATTGCCCAAGATAAGTCTTCTTCAGGAACCGCATAATCTACATAAGGCAATTCGAATACAATATGAAGTTCATCAACGGCACCAAGTGTGAATATTTCTAAGACAACTACGTTAGTTATACCCCTAAAAGAAGGAACATTTTTTTCAGCACCATCTTGGGTTCTTTTGAATATATTATCACCCATTCCAATTAA
>DAZU01000003.1:0-641 GCA_002507425.1 Euryarchaeota archaeon UBA53 | reverse complement strand
GAACTCGTGCCTACTTCGGCACTATCATGTCTATCACTACGGCGCATGTCTACAGACTTACAAATAAAACGGACGCAATTTAATGTATCGCAGGAATGGAATATTCACTTTAGCGATTCTATTACCATCGCAATCCCCTGTCCGCCACCAATACATGCCGTTGCAACACCATATTTTCCGCCACATCTGTTTAACTCATGAGCCAAAGTCAAAACAAGCCTAGTGCCAGTGGCTGCTAATGGATGTCCAAGACCAACAGCTCCCCCGTTTACATTGACTTTTTCCAAATCTAGGCCTAAATCCTTGACACAAGCAACTGCCTGGCCTGCGAAGGCTTCGTTGATCTCCCATCGATCGATATCATCAATTGTCAAACCGGCTTTTTCAAGAGCCAATTTACTGCTTGGAACAGGTCCATAAGCCATAATCGCTGGCTCAATTCCAACAATCCCCCATGAAATTATTCTCGCTAACGGTTTGTCGCCATCTACCTTAGCCTTGGATGCTGATTTAATCACTAGAGCGGCGGCACCGTCTACTACTCCACTAGCATTACCTGCTGTTACCAAACTTTCAGGGCCAAATGCAGTTCGTAGTTGTGAAAGACTTTCAGGCGTGCTATCCAAAACAACGTGATCTTC
>DAZU01000033.1:1779-4284 GCA_002507425.1 Euryarchaeota archaeon UBA53 | reverse complement strand
GTAGATCTGACTGGGAAAAAATTAATTCTGAGGTTTCTAATCTTCTTGATGATGATTTAGACTTATAGGCTACTTGATAAGTGATTAATATATTTATTAATTTTTACGCTAATGGCTTCCATTCTAAGCTAATGTATATTTCACACGAGTTGTTCCTTTACCCTTGTTCTTCTTACTAAGAAATTCTAATGTCCCTATTTCAGATAGCGCCTTTACGTGTGTTCCTGCACAAGGACATAAGTCGATATTGTCTCCGATTCTAACCACTCTAAGGTTCCTAACAGAAGACGGGAGTAGGTTCATATTCGTTCTTTCTGGTGGCATTATTGCATTAATCTCCTCCCGTGTCATTATACCGTCGGTTACTTCTGCATCGTCTTTCACAATTTCATTCGCCTTTTCAAATAACTTTTCAATCATACTTTCGTCGAATTTTATTGGATTGAAATCGATTCTTGATTGATCTGCATGTATCTGATTGCCAACTGTTCTAGCGCCATCGAACATCTCGTAGACTATCCCGCTTACTAGGTGTTGTGCGGTATGCATTTTCATGTGCGAGTATCTCCTTTCCCAGTCAATGACGCCGTGAATACTATCTCCTTGTTGTAATCCATGATCTTCTCCAACAAAATGCTCGATTTCTCCTCTCCCTCTCACTTCAGAGACCGTTAGTTCTCCGCTTTCGAAACTAATTTTTCCTGTATCCCAATTCTGGCCTCCTCCCAATGGATAGAATAATGTTTTATCTAGAACTACTGAATTTTCTGTTACACGGCTTACTGAAGCATCAAATTCTTTCAAATATCCTGCATCGATGCTCTCCATATACAGCCTCTCACTCGCCATGATGAGAGGATTTGGTCTTTACTTGTCAAATATTCGACTGGACATACTTGACTGCATTCTCAAAAATTTGCATGCACTCTCCAAGGATCTCAGTGTTGACTGCGTTTCTTGTATGATGAGGGTGTAGGAATGTTGCATAGGCTGCTTCTGGGTGAGGCATTAGGCCGAATACTAGGCCCGTTGGATCGCATATCCCTGCAATGTTTCGAATGCTCCCGTTTGGACATATTGGGAATGGTAAAGGTGTGTCTGTAATGCCTTTGCCGATGTCTGTTGAAGGGTCTACATATCTAGTAACTAATTGGTGATTATTGTCTAAATCATCCAAATCAGATTGTGATGGCATCACAAATTTCCCCTCTCCGTGCCTTACTGGGCATTCTATTCGGGTTATTCCTTTAGTCCAAATGCATGGGCTTTCCGAATCAAACTCTAGGGTTACCCATCTATCCTCATAGCGACCACTATTGTTCAACGTTAAACTTGCCCGCTGCTCAAAGTCTGGAATTTCTCTTCCTGGTAGGAGGCCGGTTTTTACGAGGACTTGGAACCCATTACAAATCCCAATTATTGGTTTTCCCGATGCAACGAAGTTTGTTAATTGCTCCCTCATTGCATACCTCATACGGTTGCCCAATAATCTTCCTGAACCAAGATGGTCTCCGAAGGAAAAGCCCCCTGGAACGGCTAAAATGTGAAATTCCGAAAGGTCTCTTTTACCATTAACGAAGTTGTTTACATGCACTCTCTCACTTTCGGCCCCTGCAAGATCAAATACTGCAGCTGTCTCTCTATCACAATTTATTCCAAATCCAAACAAGACTGCAACTTTTGGTTTTATCTCCATTAATAATCACCTCCTGTCATGTCAAGACTCCCTTTCCACGAATCTACCATGTCATCAATTTTTGATTCTATTACTAACTTATCTCCATCGTAAATAACTAGGCTGTCACTTTCTGTGGTTTCGCCCATGTATGTGATGTTTGATCCTCTCATGTGCTCAAGGAATTCTTCGCGATTTTCCTGTTTTACGCCAACTAAGATACGTCCAAGAGATTCTCCCCAGAGTCTTCCCCAAATATCTGCTTCTCCCGGGCCGTCGATATCGATTGCAGCGCCGCATCTGCCCCCAATACACATCTCGGCAATTGCAATAGCGACGCCTCCTTCACTACAATCATGAGCAGTCCTAACAATGCCGTTCTGAATTGCTTTAGTGAGTGATTTGTACGATTGTAAATTCTTCTCCGGATGGGGAAGGCGGGGAACATCGCCCCCGATTCCACTAGTCTCTCCAGACTCCGTAAGCATATACGAAATCTCACTCGCACCTAACTCCTGATTTGTCTCTCCGACTAAGTATATGCTTTCGCCTGGTTTAAGATCTGAAGTTGTAGTGTAACGAACATCATGATGATTTCCAAATAAGGAGAAGAGAAGAGTTGGGGGAATTGATATCTTTTTTTCGCCCACACCATAATCATTTTTCATTGAATCTTTTCCAGATATGCATGGGACGAAATAGGCACGGCATACGCGTTCAAGTTCTCTATTTGCTCGAACTAATTGTGCTAACTTAAACTTACCATCTGGCGTTTTATTACTTTCAATGGGATCTGGCCAACAGAAATTATCTAGACCCGCAATTTTTGA
>DAZU01000033.1:0-1398 GCA_002507425.1 Euryarchaeota archaeon UBA53 | reverse complement strand
TGCCATAGCTCCAGCATCAATGTCACTATACCTTGGAGATATTCCGTTTGATACCACGAGCCCGCGAACTGAACCATGAATAGGGGCAAGAACTCCTGCATCTCCCGGCCCATCTTTCTTTACACCCACAAAGGGTTTTATTGCGGTTTGAGCAATGACTTCGTGATCATATTGGCGAACCCAGGTTTCCTTACTGGCTATATTGGGTCTAGCAAGCATCCGAATTAGTAGGTCTGAATGATCATAAGTGTTATCCGGTTTAAACTCTGGATTTATTGGAGGTGTCCACTCACTTTCAAGTTGTAATTGAGGTACGCCATCATGCAGAAATTCAATTGGCAAATTTGCGACTGTTTTATCCCCATGAACAACATGGAACTGTCCAGTATCTGTAAAGTCTGCAACCCATGTAGCTTCGACCTCATGTAAGCTAGCTAGTTCTTCAAATGTTTCTACGTCACTCTCTCTAACTGCAACCGTCATTCTTTCTTGAGATTCGGAAACTAGTATTTCCCACGAAGATAGCCCTTCTTGCTTTAAAGGAACTTTTTCTAAATCGATTTTGCAACCATTCGTGTATTCTGCCATTTCTCCAATGCTTGATGAAAGTCCGCCTGCACCATTGTCTGTTATACAAGTAATGAGCCCTAAGTCTCTAGCTTGTAAAATCATATCGAGCATTTTTTTCTGAGTTATGGGGTCGCCGATTTGTACAGCGCTAGAGGGTGACTCTTCTGTCAATTCAAGGGATGAAAATGTTGCGCCATGGATGCCGTCGTATCCAACTCTTCCGCCAACCATGTATACCTTATCGCCTGCTTCAGGATTCTTTACATGCGATTCTCTACCATCGGCAAGTTTTCTGGGCATTATTCCAATAGTGCCACAATAAACAAGCGGTTTACCTATGTACCTATCATCAAAAACAATAGCCCCGTTAACCGTTGGAATACCGCTTTCATTTCCACCAACTCTAACTCCTGCGTGGACTCCTCGTAGAACCCTTGAAGGGTGGAATAAATTGTCTGGGAGGGCCCCTTTCCAATCTGGAGGTCCGAAACAGAAAACGTCTGTGTTGGCAATAGGCCGAGCTCCAAGCCCTGTACCTAAAATGTCCCGATTAACTCCTACTATTCCAGTCATAGCGCCACCATATGGATCTAAAGCGCTTGGTGAATTGTGAGTCTCGGCTTTCATACAAACAGACCAATCCTGATCCCATTCAATTACACCAGAATTATCATGAAAGACCGAAAGTAACCAGTCTACTTCTTCTTTCATATCTAGAGTCGGTTTCATAATGTGGGTTTTGAATAATGAATCTATTTTAGAATCCTCCCCAGTTTCAGTATCAATGTGATGTATGTGTGCAGCGAAGATTTTGTGTTTACAATGTTC
>DAZU01000061.1:5229-10323 GCA_002507425.1 Euryarchaeota archaeon UBA53 | reverse complement strand
TGCAGAGCGTCTTTTGTTGGCGGAATGCAGTTTGCATAGTAATGCGGCTGGGGCTAGTTGGATTTAGAGAAGGATACTAAAGCAATAAGTAAGTTCAATTGGATAATGGTAGGTAAAATACAATCTATGCCAGCGAAAATATGTCTTGGAATTACTGCACTGATAATGTTCGTTTATTCGATAAACTTCATGTTCTTTGCAGACTGTTATTCAATAGGTGGTGACAGTTGTTTTGCGATATTGGATAATAAGACCGAAAACAAAATCGGAGAATCTCAATTCTGGGGTAACGGAGCTCCTGAGACCGCTTTCAATGGAATATTGATGTTTGGTGTTTTCTTATCTTCAATGATAATTCTGATTGAGGGACCAAAAGGAAAGTGGACGACCATGATTCCTGTTAGCATTGGACTAGCAATCATGGCAGTAGCGGTCTGGACAGTCGACAAGGAGTTGCTTGAAATCAACCCTGCCCCCAAATATGTAGTTCCCTTATTACTAGTGTTGTACGTGTTGTCTTACTGCTTAATGTGGGGCGAGGGAGTTAACGAAGGATTGTCAGATTACAAGCCAGGCATCAATGTTGAAGACAAAGTTGCATTATCCGCATTAGTAGTTCTTGTGATCACTGGATTAATCTATTCTATTAGGATGATATTTATGGCGGAGGGCTACATAGATGAAGGGTTCTCAGGCATGACGTTTGACTATGATGCTAGATCATCTGGACAAGGCCCTCCTGCTGAAATTTCGATAATTGTATCAGGTGCATTATTGCTAATGTATGCCTTATTTGCTGCAATAACTCTTACCGATGGAGCCAAAGGTAAATGGTCAGTTTTACACCCTTCAATGTTTGCGTTTATACTTGTGACAATTGGAAACATTGTTGGTGTAATAGCAGAAACTGCTAGGGTTGATGGAAATCAAAACATGATCAACCTAGCCACAGGTCCGGCTGTCATGTTGCTGGTACTCGTCGCCTATTTCCGATTAATACCAGAAGGAATGGAAGAAGGAATGACCTTCCAAGGAAACCCATTGGAAACATCGGGTGTCGTTAGACTACTTGCGATATTCTCTGTTGTTATGGGTATCCTATTTGCAATCACCTCGCTTGTGTGGGAAAATGTAGGCTGAAATTTTGTGATAGCTACAAGTTTTCAGTAACGCAACCTCGATGTGATTACGAGCGATGTGCTAGATCCGTTCTAGCATTGCTTGTGTTCTAGACCTGACATTTTGGACAATAGTCTAGACGTCGCCCACCTGGCCTTGTATGAATTATCAAGGAATTACATCTGTGACATTCCTTGTCATTTCTAGTAAAAACCCAATGCCTTGCTTGCCCTCTACTAAATCCCAGTTCTCGTAATTTCTCAAACATACCCAACTCGATTGTAATACCGGGAACCTTGTACGACTGACGAGAAAGAAACAACGATTCCTTTGCCAGAGCAATCTTCTCATCATCGCTCAAAGAGGCAATCGTTCTATCTGGGTGCAAGCCTGATGTGAACAGAATTTCACTGCGCAAATAGTTTCCAACTCCTGCAAAGAATCCTTGGTCTAAAAGGAGGGTTTTCAATCGACGTTTTTGGAATTTCTTTTGGTTCATATGTTCTATTAAATCCCCGACTCTAGTTTCCTTAATCACAACATCAGGCCCTAATTTTGCAATGTATGGGTGACCAGATACTTCCCATGGCTCCATTAACAGAACATCTGTTGCAGACCATAATCTGCAAGTATGCTTTTTTGTGGTAAGGGCCACTCTCAAAGCTCGATTCCATTTCTTCGGCTCAGTTTTCCTAAGATTGACAGTCCATCTTCCATACAACTGGTTGTGCGAATACATCACAAATGAATCGAAGTGGATGAGCAATGCCTTTCCCCTTGCCTCCACCTTGTTGACAGTTTTTCCCAAGAAATCTGCTTTACGCCCGCTAAATTGAGGCACTGTAATCTCTATGTCTTCGATTACATTACCCTCCAGGGCTTTCCGGATTTTGCTCGCAGCGCGATGTATTTCCGGGCCTTCTGGCATGAGTTTGAATAAAGGATTTCGATTAATAATGTCTGTATCAAACTGAGTGATGTGATATCAGCATAATTGGGGTCAACCTCAAAATGGCGGAGTATATGGGTAGATCATGCGAGATACAGCCAAGGTTGTCTTGATGGCGATGCTGATGGCTAGTTTTTCCCTCGCAGGCTGTTTTGGTGAAGATGAACTCCCTGTCGTTGAGGTCGAAATTATCGAGAGTATGTTCGGTGCTTACAGCGTAGTAGCGCCGATTGATACCGGAATCAACGTATATCATGACAGGTTTCAACTGAATCAAACCTATCCAGAATGGTTATTGCATGGATTAGGTGTTACAATGTTCTGTAACTTGACTCAAGAAGGCACTTGGCAAGAAAGATACGAAGCTGATAGAGAGTCTTGTTGGGACTTAATTACCTCTAGCGACATTGTATATTTCCTCGGAACAAGAATAATTGGAACAACTCCTGATGACTCGACAGATATACCCATCCTTGACGATCCATCTGATGGTCATGGAACAGCAGTAACCGGTGCGGTTTTGGATGCTAATCCGGACGCAGTAATTTTCTTTGTAGAGGGTTTTTCTGATGCAGCGGTCTTGGCTGCTGCTAACCAACCTCTAGTGGATATAATAACCACATCCTTCGGACCCATAGGTAGCGTTCCAGTCCCAGGAATAGAAGACGCAACAAGAGTTGCGGTAATCGAAAATAACAAGATACACACAGGTGCTTCAGACAATACTCCTTCTCCAGCAGTTCAAGATTCTACTGCTGGACCGCCATGGTCGATTGGCGTTTCAGGATATGCTGAGGAAGGGGATGACCAGAAAGAAACTATGAGTGGATCTTATCCAGATATAGCATCAGATTGGACCCAGTTACTGCCAAATCACGACGATACAGATGGTTACCATGAAACCTCAGGTACATCCTTTGCAACACCTAGGACCGCTGGAATCCTTAGTTTGGTAATCACGATGTTGAGAAATGATACAGGCGACATGATGTCTGGAGCAGATGCGGATATAGGACGTGCAGGCTTGTTGGTTAACAGCACAGACCTTCCTATTACAAATTCTGACATTAGACACGCACTGAATCAATCTGCTTGGTATCCCAGTTTCAGCACGTGGGATCCAAGTTCAGGAACAACCCCTGTATCTCCATTAGCGCCATGCACTCAAGTTGGATGGGGAGTAGTCAACATGTCAAACGTCATGCCAATGTATAATCATCTTTCAGGAATCGAGGATATTCCTAATAGGCCAGCAGATGTTGTTGCCTGCATGGATATGAATCAAAACATTCGTGAGGCTTATTGGTCATAGTTACGAGAACCAAGGGTGTTTCCCAAAATGATTTCTTGGAACACTTTCTCCAGTTTTTGAAAAGTATTCGAAACCAGACAATACCGAGTGGAGGTAATTTGTCATTCTTGGCTGCACCCATAATTTGTGCGGTAAGAATGCAAGAATCTTTGGCAGCTTAGCTAAGATGTAAGGATACACAGTTATTGTGAGATTTGAAGAATCCTCGCCCAATGCTGTGATTTTCCATTCTACGTATGACAGGGGTCCCCCTTCGCTTCCAATAACTAGAGTATATCCAACACCTTCGTCCCAGGTTAAGAAATTTCTAGTGTAGTCTCTCCCATTAAGATAAACAAGTCTGTCAGAATGGTTGTCATCTTCCCACGAAATAACTTCGTTCGAGTCACAAAAAGGGTGACATGGGTTCAGATTCTCTTGTGTGCTTATGAGATCCCAAAGTTCTGATGCAGACATGGAATAGTCTTTCGAATTTGAGGCTGAAAGTCTTCCAGTATACTCCTTCATCATATTGCCCTCACCGCTAAAATACAAAAACTTGTGTTGAATACATACGCGATTTACCAATTTCTTAAACGCAAGATTTCAAAGGGGATTTTGTATGTATAATCGATAGACTCACCTTTGAATCTGATAGATTTGTATTGTTCATCGATATGGATTTCATTGAATTTCAAGTCTATGTTGTGTAGCGGCATATTAGCAAGAAGGTTACCTGATCTACTCGCACTAATTCCAGTAGCAACGGCTGGAGAAATCGATTCAAATGATATTATTTTTTCATCAACAGATAATTTACCCAATCCAGAGAACATTTTTTCAAAACACTGAGTTATCTCACTCCATTGTGATAGCATGTATGTTTTTCCTTTTCTCATAAATCATCCCAACTAAATCTCCAATTCCAATTATACCCGACAGTCCCCGGTGTATTCATTCTTGCCTCACTTCCTAACTCCATTATGTCTTGCAGCGGGATTATCGCAACCTCCGCTCGGCTTTCTTTAGCCAGCCTTATCATCGTCTGACATATTGTTTCTCCTTCCTTCATCAAATCCACTACCTGCTGTCTATGTTTTTGAGCCCACCAACCTTTGGTCGTGTCGTTATCATGAGTGCCTGTGTAGACAACATTATCTGCCTCTATATTTTTTGGTTTGTGAGGATTATTCGGGTTGTTGTCATCAAAGGCGAATTGTAGCACTTTAATTCCCCTTAGGTTGTGCCGTTTTCTCATACTAGTGACCTCATCTGGAATAATCCCCAAGTCTTCAGCAATAATTTTTCCAGGACCTCCGCTTTCTTCGATTATCGCTTTGAGCAATTCGTCTTTGGGTCCTTCTAACCACTTGCCATTTCTTGCGGTTTTATTTTTGAAAGGAACTGCCCATGCCGAATGAAACCCTCTAAAATGGTCTATCCTAACAATGTCAAAAAGTCTCATCATGCGCCTGATTCTCTCTCTCCACCACTTCCAATTTTCCTTGCTATGGGCTTCCCAATTATACAACACTGTCCCCCATTTTTGACCATTTTTACTAAAATAGTCAGGAGGAACGCCAGCAACAACCTTCGGCATGCCATTTTTGTCTAACAAAAATAATTCTCGGTGTGCCCAAACATCTGCAGAATCGTGTGAAACAAAAATAGGCAAGTCGCCGACCAATGAAATCCCTATCGAGTTAGAGTATTTTTTAATTTCATTCCACCGGCC
>DAZU01000061.1:2541-4827 GCA_002507425.1 Euryarchaeota archaeon UBA53 | reverse complement strand
TGAGGCCATTCATACCAAGGTTTGTTATCGAATTTTTCCTTCAATTTTTGATATAATAACCAGTCATTCAGCCAGTATTGTTCACAGTCCATGTCGGTTCGTGATGAGGATCCTAAGTCATCCCAAGCCGCAAAAGCCGATTGTGAAGCATAGGGCGATCCATGCTCATCGGGCGGCGTAATAGGTAGCATTTGCCAAATATTGGCTCCGAACTGTTTCGCAAAGTCAAGAAATCTCTCTGCATCCTTAAGTCCTCTAGGTAAACTCGTAATATGGCATAAAATCCCCAAACCCTGTGCCATCAACTTGACGTAAGTTAGCGAAAACCTTTGAGTTTGCGGGTCATGGGATAAATGTGCGGCGCATTGCATTATTTCTGATACTAGTGTTTTTGATGCCAGTTTATTCATCATTGGCAAATACGATTGATGGTTCAAGCGACGAATGGTCTACTGACTCAATGTTGGCTACCGATTCTAATGGAATCTCATTCTCGGTAGACTGGGATTTTGAGAATCTATACTTCGCATGGGATGGAACCGACTTAGCATCTACCAACGATGGGGCAGATATTTTCTTCTATCTCAACACAAGCGGTGATGGTTCTGTCACAAGTAAAGGCTGGAATGGTATCAAGACATTACCATTTTCAGCTGACTATGGAATAATTGTGGAGGATTCCTCGTATGCTAGAGTGATAGCACATACGGGAACTCAATGGCAAGACGTGTCCGAACCTGAAATGCATGCGGGATGGAGTGAAAATAAATTGACTGAGTTCTCGGTTCCACTTTCTGATATTGGAAATCCAGAGCATCTAGACTTCATTGCTTGGGGTCAGTGGCAGGATGCTGGTAATATTTGGGCGACTTTCCCGATGAACAATTCCTTCTCACAATTCACTCACTTTTACTCAATCGACAATCTGCTAAACCAGACACCTCAAGATATTGAAATTAGAGAAAGAGCGTCATTTGCTAAGGTTGATGACGCTCTAAACCTAGCAATAATCTTTCATCAACACCAACCATACTACAAGAACAAATTGACAGATATGTATGAGATGCCTTGGGTCCGGGTCCATGCAATGACTGAGTATGTGGATTCTCCTGGTATCCTTGAGAGATACCCTGATACAAAGGTGACATACAACTTAGTTCCCTCACTTATGGAGCAACTTCTCGACTACCATAGAGAAGAAACCCTCGATGTTCATACCGATGTGGCAAAGCGTCCTTGGCCGGAAGGTGACTATCCAAATGCAACTGAAAGGGAACTTCATGTAATGCAATTTCAATCCTTCTGGAATAGCGGTTGGATATACAATGTAAGCATTGACGATCCCAACGGATGGGTAAAACCTTCCAGTGATATGTATTCATATCTTTATGATAAGACACTTCACAATCTGAAACCTGATACTATTATGGATGACGAACTATTACCTCCAAATGAATTCCTTGACTTACAAGTTCTATGGTATCTATACCAATTCTCACCAGACTATGTTCTAGGTGAATACGACGCCAATCACAGGGATAATCGACTGATTGAATTATTTCAACAAAATGGCAATTACACCCATGCCGATCTAATGTATGTTGTCGATGCACAACATGAACACATGGGTAACGTTTTACCGATGTATAGCCAACTTGCTGCTACAGGGCAAGTGGAACTAACAACCACCCCTTACTATCATCCAATTCTACCCCTGTTAATGATGCCAGGCTGGCAGATGGAGGATGGCATTAGAGTTTCAAAACAAGCCTGGCCCGACGATGTGCAGAATCATTTGACAACAGGTATGGATTTGTTTGAGGAAGAGATGGGATTCCGTCCGGTTGGTATGTGGCCATCAGAGGAAGCCGTCAGCCCTGCAATGGTTCAGCCTGTTAGCGATGTTGGAATTGAGTGGATGGTCACAGATGAAGAGATACTAATGAAATCAACAGATCTCGATGGTAATAACGTCGACATAAGCAATGCTGCTAACCTTGCAAAGCCGTGGTTAGTGACTGGCGAGGACGGTGGCGAAATCGCAGTGGTGTTCCGTGATAGGGTGATTTCTGATAGAGTTGCGTGGAATTACGGCTCAATGACACCAGAGGATGCCGTCACAGATTTCGTCTCCTACATAGACGATGTCCGTCAGCAGTTACTGGACGCAGGAGAGGACCCCTCTGAGCACCTTCTAACGGTTTCGATGGATGGAGAAAATTGGATGTTTATGTCTGAATTCCAGCATAATGACAACGGTAGACCGTTTGTTGATGAGTGGTTTTC
>DAZU01000061.1:0-2130 GCA_002507425.1 Euryarchaeota archaeon UBA53 | reverse complement strand
ACAATAGGAACTGGATCTTGGGTAGATGGAACATTATCAACCTGGGCGGGAGAAGCAGAGGAGAGTCTGGGTTGGCAGAGATTGGTTGAGGCAAGAAAGTCACTCGTTGCGTTTGAGACACAGAACCCTGAACATCCTGGCCTTGATGCAGCTTGGGAGAGTCTGTACATTGCTGAGGGAAGTGATTGGTTCTGGTGGTATGGATTGGACCAAGATAGCGGCTATGATGAAAATTGGGACGTGCTTTTCAAAGTGCATTTGTCAAACATTTACAGGGCGATAGATTTGGAACTGCCTCCATATTTGCAAGACTTATGGACCAATCCAAGCATACCGGATTCACCGTATGAGGGAACAGTTGAGCCGATGATAGATGGTATGGCTTTGGAGGGCGAATGGGATGGAGCGGCTCGATATGATGCTGATACAGTAATCGGGTCAGGACTAGACATTGAATCATTCCATATCGGTTATGATTCAAGCAGCGTCTATGTTCGAGTAGATGTCGATGATGATGGTTCGGTCGAAAATAAAGCAGTTGAGATATATTTTATGCAGCCCAATGCGGTAAACTTCAACGAGGCGGAGACAAATTTCAGGACCTATCATGGCGGCGAAATTTTAGGTTTCCCTGCAAAAAATATGGTTCGCTTTGATTTTGATGAAATTCGTGATGACGGAAGGTCAAAATGGATTTCATACTCTGCAAAGGGAGTGATTGGCTCTTCAGAGGTTTGGGCAAGCCCTACGTCTTCCAATTTAGGTGATTGCGCATTCAGTGATGTCTATGAGTTTGAGATTCCATGGTCGCAATTGGGCTTAGCACCGAGATATTCTACAAGAATCAAGGTAGTAGTTGCAGATATCGATTCCTCATCAGACCTTGAAATCGCTCCCCCCGCACCAGCGGAAATGGTATTGCCTGAGTTAGAGGAATGGATAACCCTACTAGAAATGCAAGACAATACAGATGATGGATATGGAGATGGAAGCTTAATTCTTCCATCGGCTAGTGACTTTGCAGGAGGGATGTCGCTTTTCGATATTCAAAGCTTGAAAATCGAGCAGTCAGATTGGAATGCAAGATTCACTTTTGAGGTTGGTGAACTCACAAATTATTGGTCTTTATCAAATGGATTTTCGCATCAAATAATTCAGATTTACGTTGATAGAGGTGACTCCGACTATGGTCGAACAGACATGCTTCCTGGAGCCAACGCTGAAATCGCTTCCGACTGGGCTTGGGAGGTAGTTATTAGTGGAACTGGAGAGCCTGGTGCAGTGTATTCGGTTACAGCAGATACTGGAGCAACAACGGCAAGAGGTATCGAAGTAGAAGGAGACAAAGAGACGAACACTATTGTTTTCACAATTTCCAAGGATGTAATTGGTTTAGATGTAGCAAGTTATCGTTATGTTATCGTTTCAGGGTCACAAGACGGATTTGGGACTGGAAAATGGAGAGATGTGGATGAAACTGCAAAAACTTGGGCATTGGGAGGAGGTAGCGATGCATCCCAAGATGATGGAATCGAGTATGACCCTAACGTTCTGGACTTAGTTCTTATCGAAGGTGATCAGGAGTCTATACTATCTGATTATGATGTAGTAAATCACAGGTATGCCCAATTAACAGGTTTTGAAATGCCAGACATATCGCAGCAGATTTATGCAGCCAGCGTTCTTACAGTTACAGACAAATCCGCAATTATAAAATGGTCGACAACAAAAGAAACGACCTCAGAACTGAGTTGCAGCATTGTCAACCAAAGCGGTGATTTAATCGAAAATTCAAACCAAAACCTAACAATTTCTCATCAATTGGAAATTTCTGGGCTAAGTCCTGGCGAAAATTATACTTGCCAAATTGGAACTACTGGAGATTCTGAATTAGTATTCGAGATTCAGTTTTCTACAATAATGCAAATAGACAATACACCCCCTCAAATATTGAACGTTAGGATAACAACAGAAGAGAATGGGTTTACGACAGTATCATGGTTTACAAATGAAGATACTTTTGGAAAGATAATGATAAATTCTGAATCGGTTCAAACAGATTTTAGTAAGAATCATCAGGTTACATTAGACTTGTGTGTAGGATCGCATTCAATCACAATAGAGGCAACA
>DAZU01000070.1 GCA_002507425.1 Euryarchaeota archaeon UBA53 | reverse complement strand
ATATGGGTTACCCTCGGTCTCGTCATCATACTCAGAACCCTCAAGAACATCAGGAGTTCCGTCTCCATCGTCATCCTGGTCCTCATTCAACCACGTGGTTTTACCCAGCGGACAGTGGAGCCTGTCTGGTTGTCCATCACTATCGGTATCCATGCTAGCACATGGATCGACAGGCCACGGATCTCTAGTGTCTAGAACGCCATCGTTATCGTCATCCGCATCATAAACGTCCGGTCCGCAATATTGGTTTTGTTCCTTGTCAAACCAGGACTCTCCGTTACAAGTTAATCCCCAATCTTGGTCAGAATCAAGCAATGTAACCTCAAATATAATTGTGTCAGAAGAAGACAGTCCTTGTTCGTCAGTAACCTCAAGATTGAGTAGGTAAATTCCTGCTGGTAAATCAGTAATATTGTTCCAATCACCGGACAATTGCATAACTTCTGTTTGTTCAAAAATTACATACCAATTGATTACAAGGTCCTCTAACTGATTCAGATCGTCTGAGATTACCGCTCTAATTTCAATAGGCAGTGTCTCCATAATCTCAATGTTATTATCTGGTATTATGATTGATACCTCCGGTGCTTGATTACCAATCAAAGTAATATTGATAATTTCATTGACGTCTAAACCAAACGGGTGATCTTCAATTTTTGTCGGATTGCCCACAGATGATGCTGAGACTTGAACATTAGAATATGTCTGGCTTTGGTTTTCAAAATATATTATGGAAGGTAGTGAGGCTTGAATTCTATCTCCTTGATAGCTTTTTGACCAATAACTGTCGACAGAAATTTGTAACTCAGCAGAAACAAGATTTCCGTTTTGTCTTATCTCAAAAACGTGTGTAGACCAAACTCGAATTTCCCCTTGATAAATTGAATATGAGATTGGATCTATATCATACAAGTCAAATACAGACGATTTCACATCCAAAGAACCATTGAGAATTCCTCCTGTAAGAATCACATCGTAATTATCTGATGAAATTGAGACAATGCTCTGTATTTCAACGTTAGATAGAATCAAGGGAGCTGTTTCGCCATCTGCTTGAATTTCTATTCCAGTTGTACAATTGGATATTTTTGAGTCTTGGATTTTCAATGAAATCGTTGCCCTTCCTTGATTTGCAACAACCCCTACACCTTGGCCTCCACAATCTACTGTGAGACCTGATAAATAACCAGCTGTATCTTCAAGATACATTCCCGGAGCGCCAGATATGTTCGCCTCAGATATTACCAAATCCCTGTTATTAGTACCAGTAATAGAATCTACAACAATACCAGCAAATTCAAAATCATCGAGGTTATTAACGTTAAGTGAAGTTCCATTGAAGTTGTGCATGTAACCAGTGGATCCCTCAATATCGATTGGTTGGTTTGCAACTAGTCCATCGATTTGTAATTCAGATGCTCTTGCCCATAATGAGTTTGCATAGCAATTTTCTAAAACTACGTTGGCAAGAGATAGAGTCGCAGAACCTTGAGCTTCGATGCAGTGTGAAGATGAGTCTGTAAAGGATGATGTGAAAACATCAACCGACCCAGCAGCAGTATTTGTTATTCGAAGTAACGATTCAGCACCACTAGAACGAGAAAAGAGAGAGTTCCCAATCACAACAGTTGCATGATCGTTTATTGTCAAGAGTGGTGAGCCTTCAAACATGTTAGTTCCTACAATTCTAACCGACGTTTCGACATTATCTCCAATAATTAACCCGCCCCATCGAGCACCTCCGCCCATAGACGAAATAGTGGAAGAGCCAGATACAAAGTCGCCCTCAACAGTTATTGTAACTGAATCTGAAATCCTTAAAGATACGCCGTCGTTTATTGTTAATGTCTGACCTGATGGAATAACCAAATCGCTAGTCAAATGATAAGGACTCCAAGCCTTTTCGAGAACTAACCATTCACTTAATACTCCGCCTTGAACGGTTGATACGACAAATTCGTGCGTCAGCGAAGAGGTTGTATCCCAACCTAGCAGGTCGGTGATACCTTCCCATTGCATCGTGACTTGCTGTAATCCGGATAATGTCTGACCACTAGAATCTACTCGGAGAGCCACTGTTGTTTTCTCTGCACTTCCGCTTGAATCAGTCAACACACTTTGACCTTGGACTGATATCATTGCACCTTCTATTGGCTCCCCCTTGTCAGTTACTAGAATCTCAAGGGTATTCACAATCTCAAATACAGCGCCATTTCCCGCAGTAACAGTTTGGCTTACCTCTCCTGAATTTATGGTAACTCTACAAGAATTATCTAAAATTACGTTACCACTAATCTTTATATTATTCAAAGATATATCATTTTGACAAGAAGTCCATGTAACATTTCCTACTACTGAGAGGTTAGAATTTTGGGAGTTTCCAAAATCACCCGATTTAGATATAATGTCGCTATGCAAGGTTGCGTCCAATCCTTCAAAGTTGCCATACTCGTCTACCGTTACTTTGGAATAATAAGGAACTACCAATTCTGTATCTTGAAGGATTAATCCCGCATTTGTAGGGATAGTTATGTTACCTTTCGCAATATGCGGTGAGCCGTCTTCAGTTGGCCCCAAGACAACAACCGTTCCCGGGGTTAGGACCCAATCACCTTGCGGCATAATAGGCACTTGAATCGTGTGAGATCCTCCATTAGAACCTACAACCTCTGAAATCGTTCCTACTCCTGTATATGTTGCAATAATCGTTGATCCTGCTTCACTTATTGGTAGAAGTGCGAATCCAGCTGATGCCTTTCCATCAAAGCCTAATACCTCCCAATTTGCATCGACTGTGTTTCCTGATAGGTCTTCAAATGTAACACCCATCTCCCAAAGCCTATTCTGTTCAGTGGTTGTTATATCCAAATCTTGATTGGTTCCGTAGTTTACTACACCATCACCTATTATGTCTGGCTCTGTGTTACTAAGTGCTGTCACTGACCAAACGTTGAGTTTGGAATCTGAGTCAATCTCTGCTGCATTTTCATGATAACTGGCAGACCAAGTCCTGATATTTGCATGTGAGGATATTAACACAATTCCCTTATCAGCTATTCTAGTTTCTAATTGATCCATAATCTGAATTTGAGATGAGGAAGCATAGATATTATGCTGACTTGAATCTAGAAGATTCAAATCCTCTGTGACCAAGTACGATTCATGTATTTTGATCCCTTCTGCAAATCCGTTAACTGAAATATTTCCACCATCAATATCACACCACCAAGATTCGATGCCTATACTCCCACTTTCATACCGGTTAAACGGCATATTCACAATTAAGTCGTCAAACTCATGGGAGCCTTGAAGGATATCCAGTCCTTTCTCTCCGCCGGATGCTATGTTTACATTTACTTGATTTAAACTGGTTGAAGAGATACCTGAAAATGAGATTCCCAGCCGCTCAGATACAAGTGTAGAATTGGTAATCTCCAGGGTACCTGTTCCACTTGCAGCCAATGCCGTATCAGTAGCATCAATAGAGGTATTATTCAATATGAAATCTCCACTCCCTGAAAATGATGTCCCAATCCACGGTGCCTCATGAGATACTTGGGATGTAGAGAATGCGCCTGTAAGGCTTATTGAATCTAAGATGACCTTACCTGAAGTCCTGATATCGATAGGGGTCTCAGGACTATTTGAATAGAAATCTGCGTTTCTGATAGTGATATCGCCAGCTGACCACGAATTGACTAATCTCTGACCAGTCATATCTATATTCGATATATCGAATCCTGTCGAATCTAGAGATACAATGGCATTATTTGAAGTACCAACCATGCCATTTATCGAACCCGATGCTCCAGATGAAATGCTTACTGCATTGCCGATTCCTGAAGTGAAATTCAATGTTTGAACATCTGCAAACCCACCATGCAAAGTTATCCCCGTACCGGTTGAACTGAAATTAGCTCCAAACACAGATAAGCTCCCTGAAGAACTTATTCCAGCAGACATATCGTGCAGATCGAGGTTTTGGAGAATGGCATTACCACTTACTCTTATCCCATCACTATCAACATGAGAGATTGTTAATCCTGAGATATTTGATTGACCTGCATTTTCTAACCCAATCAAACAGTGTTCCAAGATTAGAGATTTTGCTGTCAAATTCCCATTATTTATGATACATGATTTTGCATTTGAAATTGTGATATTGTCTAATATTGCCGCACCTACGTGTGAGATTGTTAGAGAATCCCAAACCCCGGCATTGTGCGAACCTGGACTGCTTGTCTGGACGGAGGACATTATTGTTGCATTGTCAGCAATCAACATGCCGTCGATTTTGAGAGAGTAGTTCTGTGTGTCAATAACTGCTCCCGGTTTCAATGTTAATGTGGTTCCCTGACCTATTGTGAGATTACTTGTCAGTGTATAATTTCCAGATATATCCATATCTTGAGTAGTCACTGTTTCTTTTGCGGTCGCAACTGAAATAGTTGAGAAGATAATTAGGGCTGACAAAATTATTGCACGCCATCTCATAATGTAATGTAAACATTCATTCAACATGAATCCATTCCTTACAGGACTATTGGATTGATGATGTTAAATCCCAGGCAGGTGGGCCTGCCCAGATTTGAACTGGGGTCTGACGGCCCCCAGCCGCCAAGTATAGGCCAAGCTAACCCACAAGCCCTTGTGCCTGGAATCTAATTTCGAAAAAATACTCATTGACGAGCGGTACTAAAAGGTGCGACCTCAGAGATAAGGTCAATGTGAGACACGAACATTCTGCGGCAGCAGTATCGGTCAATTCCGACTTCATCTAGCGCACTCATTGTATCGTTACCTGCAGCCTTCTTTGACTGGAATTCTTCCCACTTGTGAGCAATTAATGCGCCACAACTAAAACAACGTATTGGAATAATCATTTAAATCACCTGTAAGACTTCTGCTTCTTGCGTCTAGCACCCCTACCCAATTGGTGCTTTGGTTCTTTTCTACGAGGGTCGTTAACCAGAAGGCTACGGTCAAAGCGAAGATATTCGTCACGAAGTTCTTCATCTTGCCCCTCAGCTCCACCGTTATAGTGGACCAACCCTCTTGCGATTGCAGTTCTTATTGCGTCAGTCTGACCCATTATGCCCCCCCCGTGAGTTTGTATGTTCACATCAACTTTAGAGAGGCGATTCATTGCATCTGCTATCACAAGTGGTTCCATAGCCTTTCTGCGTGATAAAGCAGGTTGCAGAATTTCAATAGGCTCGCTATTTACACGGACTCTACCTTTACCGGCTTTTACGGTTGCACGTGCAACGGCTGTCTTGCGCTTTCCTGATGATTGAACGACTTTCTTTCCTTTACGAGGCATCATTGGTCACCTCCATTCCAACGGTGAATTGGAGCTCCTAGATTTGCACTGATTTCACCCAAACTAACAAACCTAACTGGTAAACCTCTTCGGATTTTACTATCATCGCCAGTTTCGTGGCCTTCAGGTAAATCTCCCGAGAGATGACTTGGGCATCCTATCTCAACACGCAGGTTTCGCAGTGCCCTTCTTCCGCTACTTTTTGCTTGGTATGGAAGCATACCTCTGACCGTTCTTTTTAGAATCATATCAGGCATACGGGGAAAATAAGGCCCCTTTCTAGCGTGGTTTAGTGCATACTTTTCGTGGTAATTAGCGAAAACTGCCGAGGATTTACCAGAAACGATTGCTTTTTCAGCATTGACTATTACAACCTGATTGTTTTCTCCAGATTTACTACTCTTGATCAGAATGTCTGCAACAGTGCTTGCAAGACGGCCCAATATCAAGCCGTCTGCATCATAGACAAATGTAGTTTCAGCCAAGGAGATACACCCCCGAGCCTTTTGGATTTTCTTTCATCAATTCAGCCAGCGAGAGGACTCTTCCTCCTGCTGCCTCAATCTTCTCACGGGCTCCAGCGCTTATACTGTATGCGGCGACATCATGCTTGGCCGATACCTCACCGCTACCGAGCAATTTCCCTGGAACGAGGACTGTTACACCCTCAGGGCAATGGCGGCTTAAACGGCTAAGGTTTGGTTGGGCCCAGTTCTTACGACTCTTTGAGAGGCGCACAGCGACATCTCGCCACAGAGGTGCGCCGGTGTCGCGAGACTGTGCTTTCAAATCGCCGATTAAACCGACTAGATTTGAGTTTGTCTTGCTTACTGGTTTACTCATATGACTCCCTCGATGCTTTAGAGGCAACTCGCCGACCGACCGCCCTGTTATAGAGGCACCGACGCGACAAATATGCAAAACGCGCCTATATATCCTGTTTTTTCGAGGTCATTCATACAGTATGTCGCCTTTTGCATCCAACAATTCAACCGTTAATCCTGCTGCTTTTGCCTGAACCAATATGTCATTGTGTAGAGTATCCGAAAAATTATCCAATGCCTGTAAAGAAGTCACTGACGCAACGTCTGTCAGTTGGTCGATTATGTGGTTTAGCACGCATGAGACGCCATAGGCTTGCCCTGCCCTAAAAGCATGGTCGACACCCCCTATTTCAGGTTCTTCAGCCCTCATCCTAGTCATTACAACCTGTGAATATGCAACCAAAGCGCCATAAAGAGATTCTACAACCTTAGCAGCCTCTAAATCATGTAATTCTTTCTGAGTGTCCTGTAGTGCTGCCTGTACAGCCTTACCATATGTGGCATGAGCCCCAATTATGTTGCTATCCTCTTCCATCATTGCATTATCGATAAGCGTCTTCCAATCACTCATAAAACACCCACAATAAGCATGGCTCATCAAACCTGCGCCTGTTGTGGAGCGTTTTGACCCCAAATAGTCACTTTGCAACTTACCGGTATTAATCAAATTTTGAAATTAGAGGTTTCCGCATTGTCATCTATACCGGCTTGTTTGACCGTGCCATCGGCAGCAATGAATTCTCCGGCCTTTGTTAGCCCGCCGTAAAGCGTTGCTTCGTGCTCCGCACCACGGGTTATCATTCCCCCATCACCCAAGGCGATAGTTAGGCTCTTAGTAATCTCATTCAAAGTTGAGACCGCTCTGTCTCTATGACTTGGTCCAATATCATGATCGGAGTAACGAGCTTCCTCAAATATTGCAATAAACGCATCTAACTGATCGGTAGGAATCATGTGGAATGCTCCTCTGACTGCGCTTTCGAATTCTCTGGTAGTCTCGTAAACCTTCTTCATAAATCCATGTCGCCTGAAATGCTTGACCAGTTGTTTGTAACAATCGAAGATTATCGCAATATATTCGTTTGCTGCCTTCAATTGCAGCATCGTATCGGTTAGTATACCGCGGAGTGCTTCAACTTGCCTTCTAGCTACAACCCTCTGATAATACATAACTCCTGCAATCGATGCACCCAATATAACAATGATAATTGCGATAATTGTATTTGGTGTGAAGATACCATCGCTTTGATCTGAAACTTTACTCTTCATGTAATCAACATCCATCGTAATGTTGCCGCTATAAAGCGAAAAGAACGTTGAATCTGGATAATATGCCTTAATTCTCCATTGCCCAGCACAATCTGCCCCACCACAAGTCTTTCCAGCGAATGGCCATTCAAATGATGCGATTCCCTGCTCACTTGTGAAGGTCTCATTTCTTCCATCTTCAACCCATTCTTGAGCAGTTTCGTCCCAATACTCTCTAACAAAGAAAATCTCCTGATTTTCAACTGCTAAGTCCAGTCGGTTACGCAACAGTGCAACCTCCCCAATTACTGGATCGTTCGTATCTAGACCGTTGTTTCCACGTCTCTCCCAAGATGTTTTGACAACAAGATCTACTCTGCTTCTCACCAATACAACAATGTCCATGTGAGAGCCATTCAATACGTTACTCGTATCCTTGTCACAACCTCCTGGAACATTCAAATCAGGTTCAAAGGCTACTCTTAGCAGCCTGAATCCTTCAAGTTCTCCTCCGGTCGTTTCTACTCCTCTCAAACTAGGATTTTGGTCTTCATTTCCACTAAACCACTCAACCATTCCATCCGCTTCTCTGGTGCTAACACTTGAAAGTGGACGAACGTTCTTTTGAGGGTCTAGATAGATGTTTAGACACTTGCCGCCAACTGGTTGTCCGTTGGACTGCGTCAAAATCGCATCTATGTGGAAACTCTCCTTAAGATATAACACTGGGAAAGCTGTTCCGTTATTTGGCGCTATGTAAGTCTCAACACTCGACCTCTGTGGTCCAACCTCAGCAATTTGCAAAGTAGAATTGCTAAACACGTCAAACTCGGTCTGGACTGTCTTATTCTGATATCGATAAGCATCATTGTTGTCCCAAGCAGAATATGTAACACTCACTCTTGCCTTACCAGCAAGGACATCGGACAGTGGACAAGTGATTGCGAACCGTCCGTCTATATCCGTAACTCCATTCAAACATGCTACTGGTCCGGTTAAGCTATTCACCATTTCATAACTAACTCTAATATTTCTAAATGTAAGATTGGTATCCAATTCATCGGTTAGCAAACCCGTAACTATCATTGGTTTAGGGACAATTTCTCCAGTAAACGGATCGATTTCACTTGTGTAAACTATTTGATCGTCAACATCAAGAGATGTTCTACCTATTAGGGAGAATCCGTTAGCATTGTAAGCCATTTGAACTCTGAAATGATCGTTACCAAGAACGTCAAGACATGGATCCCACTTACCCTGCATAGATAGATACTCAACCTCAAGGATTTCACATCCCTCGTTTGGCAACGTCTCTCTAAATCGCAAGTAAACCGAAACTGGACCGAAACCATCGGGCAGGAAACTATCTGGATCCTCTCTAAGTATCTGCGGAGACAGCGGGGATACGTTTGCTTTCAAACAACCAATGGCCTCGTTATCATCAAGTTGCCCGTTACCGTTTGAATCACGGTCAGGAATTCCATCGCCATTTCCATCATAGAAACAAAGATGGCTTCCGTCCGGTTGTGGGTCTGGTAGTGAGATAAGCCCTGCATTTGGTGCTAGGGTTGCAACAACTTGCCTGTGCAATACTCCATCAAAGTCTAATCCTTCGTAGATTACATCCACTAAACCGCCATTTGGTGTAGATGGCCCACTCAGCTCACGACCTCCTGAATCTCTAATCGTAGCCGTTTTGTTATCATCTGTAACCTGTGCCGTGAAATCCCATCTATCGCCAGATTGTCTCAAATTAGGATCTGACGAGATCACATTTAGGAAGGTCCTAGAAACAACCCAAACATTTTGACTGTCTAAGTTGCCTTTCATCAGCCTATTACCTTGGTACTCAAACTGAAGAGAGTAGTTTCCTAAATCGTCCTCTGGATTTATGTCAAATGGTATTGAGAACGTACCTAAGTCATCCGTGTAATTGACCCCGCTTCTACCATCGTAAGACCAAGTCCACGTGACCGGGGCTTGTCTAACTGGTTGCAGCGAATTGTCAAGCAACCTTGCCTCGATGGTTGTTGTTGTATTTCTGTAAAGTCTTGGAACACTCGTCATCTGGAACTGCGTAGTTCCGACGACTGTTACGTTGATGTAGGCTCCAGTTGCTGCTAAATTAGTAGAATTACCTGTAAAGTAGTATGCGTTGTTAGTGAAATCTACCCTAATTCCATATGTTCCCGCCGTGTATTGACTATACCAAGTCCAGTTATACTCAAATGTTGCTTCGCCATTCTTCATAATCGGTCTTTGAGTGAAAGCAGTTTCCTGACTTCCCAGGAATTGCCCATTTCCATCAATGTCTACTTGCAGAGCAATTGGATCTTGGTCCCAGGGGTCATTGGTTCGATTGGTTACAGTTCCGGTTACTGCAAAGGTCTCTCCAGTATTCATTTCTGGAACTATTTCACACCTTACTGGGCTATTTGGATCTGTAGGATCAACTTGTCCACATGGCGGTAAGTCGCTGTCACCACCATTAACCAAGGAGATGAACCAGTGCGTTGAGTTTACATCAATGAAGTTTCTCAAGTTGATTGCTTCGCCAGGCAAATTAGCAGGATCGCCGTCCCATAGACTTGGATATGGTCTCAGTACCTTAGCTTCTTCAAAGCTTACACCTGCAGCGTTTAATGCTTGCTGATGGAAAAGAGTTGCCCAGTTACCAAAGGTTCCGTCACCATTGTTGATGGTACCATCCCAGTAGTAAACTGCAGATAGACCACTAACTATCAGTTCGCCTTCGATATTCATACGATGCATCACGCGAACTGAGAATGGATCCGAAGTGTCTCCATGCAGATAAGGGAATGGCCATTCACTAGCAAGACCGGGTATGACCGAGGCTCTTATCTCAATATCTCCCGCTGGTAGGCTCGTGTTTGTGTAATTATATCGCACAGAATCGCCCTGGTTATCTACCAATATATCGTGTGTCTTTGTGAGATCATTCCAAACGATTTCCTCATATCCTCCAGTTATCTGACCAGGGCCATTATCCATGGTCGAATTCCATCTAACTTGTTTCCATGTACCATTTGCTCCCAAATCTTGAACAAATGTCAAAGATGCCCAGCCGTCAATATCTGTTCGGTATCCATTATTGTTGAATCCGGAGAAGTTGGAAGGGTTGGTTCTGTTACCGAATAGTCCTCCGGTTATTTCAAAGCTAATCGGAGAATTCTTAATTCTGTTATCATAAAGTCCTCTGGACCAATCAGCAGCGTAGTGAGCTTTGAAATCAAGCCAGAATGGCTGCTCATCGCTTCTGAAGTAAGTCCATGAAGAGTAATCAACCGTCATATTTGCTTCAGCCCCAACAAAGTAAGATTGTGATTGATTTCCATTGAAAGCAAACATCTCAGTCACCTCTGCATATACTCTGTAAGTGGTATTATCTCCTACTACAAGGTCTTCGGGGAATAGGAATTGCCCCACTGTGAAGTTGCCCCACATATTGGTAATTACGTCAATAGTCTCAATCGCTGTAGTGTTATTTCCGGTCCATTCAATATGGACTTGAACTGGAAGCCCGGGTGCTGGCTCCAACACTGATGTTGTTGGATTTAGCCAATCTACATGGCCACTGAAAATCACAGGACTTTGTGCATCTAGCCACAGAGTTTCTGGCATATCCATAGTAATGAATGTAGGGGCTTTGTCATCAGCGTCAAGTATGCAATCGTTGTCAAAGTCCCAGTCGCTAGATTCAGACCCTGCATAACAAGGATCGCTAATGAAGTTCTCTTCCAAATGGTCCCAGTCATTGTCTTGTCTAGAGTCATTATCGTCATCGTTATCAATCGCATCAGGTCCTGTGGATGGGTCTAACGGATTGGCAATTCCCAGACCGCCGCCATAGTCGTCATGGTCCCACGGATTTGTTGACTCGGTATCGAATCTCAAAGGCCAGAGTAAGACTTCGTCCTCGTCTTTCATTCCATCCTCATCATCATCCTCGTCCATGTCATCACGTAAACCATCATTATCATGGTCATATGGCGCTGTTAGGCTAATATTAACCTCCACCATGTTAGAAATTCCATCGGCATCGTAGTCATCATCCGCCCAGTCGACTATACCGTCGTTGTCATGATCGAATGGTTCTTGTTCTTCTCCTGTGAAACAGCCCGGTTGGGTCTCTTGAACAGCATCTAGTATCCCGTTGTTATCGTCATCTGGGTCCTCTGAATCAGGCACGCCGTCGTTGTCGTTATCGACGTCATAGAATTTCGGAGATTTCAATCCCTGGCTCATCACACCCTTATCCCAAACAGCTTGGAACCATCCGTCGCCATCGACGTCTTGGTCATTTCCATCATCGTCTAAATCATCACAATTTAACCCAACAAAGAAGGCCGTTCCGTAGTCTTGGTTAGCATCATCGTCTAGATCATCGTTCGTATCAACCTCAAAGAAGTCCCAAATTCCATCATTGTCATCATCTACATCACTCCAATCGTAAATGGCGTCATAGTCCTCATCAAGATCGACCGTGTTGTTTGTGAAATCACCATCAACATCTCCATCTTCAGAATTCTTATCCAAGTCTGCTCCCAATTCATCAGGGAATCCAACTGTAGCCGCATTAGCAGTATCATCAAAGTTCCACTGCCATATTCCAGTCAAAAGACCAATCCATGTGATAAATGCATCTCTATTGTCTTGCATCTGAGTGTATGAGATGGCGCTTTCAACATCGCCATCACCACCAAAGTCGTAATGCCAACATCCTCCTTGAGCTCCAGGGGTACACGCCCATGTTCCCTTACCGCCAGCACCTTGATTGAATACTACATCTGGGCGGGTTGAATATGGAGAACCGAATTGTGCATTGGTCCCAGTTAGGGGCATTTGATATGCAATAGCGTAAGCGTAACCGCAGGTAAATCCTGAGCCGAGTTGCCCAACAGTCATACCACATTGTGTCATGTTGATTGTGCCGCCCATTTTCAAATCATTAACGTCCAACAATCCATCATTACCCTCATCCTGGTCCCACCAATCAGGCATTCCATCAGCGTCTTGGTCGGTATCTAATCCATTAATGAGAGAATCTCCGTCAGCATCAATATCCCACTCGTTTGCACCGTTATATGAAGACCAGCGAGCAAACATGAACCAGTAAAATTCTGGAACTTCGCCTCCCTCAACAGGGAATGTAGTTGTATCGTATCCATTGTAATTCAAGATAACGTTAGAGAAAGGGTTTGCTCCCCAAACTAAATCCCAATAGTTTTGTGTATTGGTTGTGTAGTCTTGGCTATCCTCGCTTCCATCAAGATTTCCACCATCTCCTATTGGATAATATGGTGTAGCAAATGAATCGGTGGCATCGAAATCAACAATCCCGCAATTTCCGTCATCCGGGTCGTAAAGATCGTTAATTCCATCATTATCATCATCCCAATCAATATCATTTGCTAATCCATCTCCATCGATATCTGAGTCGACGTCATTTGGACCGTCGTCTCTATATTTACTTCCATTTATTTGATGGAAAATTGCATCGTTGTCAAAGTCGCAGTCCCAATCAATATCAATCATGTCGATAATTCCGTCACCATCGTCATCAACGTCGTCCCAGTTGGAAATTCCGTCACCGTCCCAATCGTTGAATTGCGAGAAAGATGCCCTTTGAGTCAAACATCTTGGGTCTGGGTTTTGAGGGTTAGGATTAGTTACAGAGGTACATGTTGCCATCCACGCTTCAGAGTTAGGATTCAGCGGGAATGTATCGTTTTCATTTTCTATTTGGTCGTTGTCTATATCGTATGGGAAATCCAGATTACCGGTTGCAAAAACTGCATCATCTGGAGTAGGTGTTCCTCCCATGTCTGGGTCTAACCAATCCCATATGCCGTTGTAGTTCTTGTCGAATGGCCTAAATCTGTCATCGTCGAGGTCAGAATCATAATCCATTTCACAATCTACACCAGGAATGCTGTCTGTGTCTGAACCCGGTGTTTGATATGGTGTTGAATTAAGACGCGTGTAATCATTCAATCCATCATTATTCATGTCGATATTCCAGCACACATCTGGAATTCCATCATTATCATCATCAGGATCATACATGTCTAGAATTCCGTCGTTGTCATCATCCGTGTCTGCGCTGTCTGGAGTATCGTCATTATCGTTATCGGGATCTATAAAGTTTGGAATCCCGTCTTCATCAAGATCTCCGTCAATTATCTGCGTGAATGCAGGGGTGCCAGCAGCACCATCTCCATTTTCACCACCAGCCCAATCAAAGTCATCATTGGCATCTACTCTAGCGGCTTCAAAATCAACAAAATTAACCCCTGCTGAATAAGTCCTGTATTCATTGAACGACCATGTTCTTGAGTTATTCCAAAGATTGCCACTATCTTCCATAGAGTCGCTGTTGCTTGAATCATATGGTGCGGCATCTAGCCAATCGAGGGTTCCATCATTATCATCGTCATCATCGAAATAATCCTGAGCACCATCATTGTCATAATCACATGGCCACCGGAATTGATCTATCCTTCCATCGTTATCATCATCTTCGTCATATCTATCTGCGCCGGAGCCATCAGAATCTTCATCTGTAACGCCATCATTATCATGGTCGAAAGGTTGCTGATCTGCTCTGTATGCAATACCAACCGGCTGCCCCGTTAGTGGATGTATCGTGGAAGGTTCCACAAATCTGTGCATGGATACATTCCTTGGATCTAATCCTTGAGATTCAAGTGTTGCATAGTCAATAGGCCCTTCCAGTATTCCATCGTTGTCGTCGTCCCAGTCTATGTGATCGAGAATTCCGTCGTTGTCGTGGTCGTATGGATCTGTTCCAAAGCACCCATCAAAGCGTTCTAGTAGGTCGTAGATTCCGTCGTTATCGTCATCTAAATCATTCAAATCGTTTATTCCGTCGTTGTCATGATCATCAGCTGATGATTCCTCAAGCATTGTTCCATACCCGGGATCTAGAGAAAGGACTGATGTGTCGCCTATTTTTCCATACATTGCGTTAGAGTCAGCCCAGGATAAATCCCACAAGGCATCATGCATCTGCTGGCCAAAGTGAGATGGCATACCTCCATTCCACTCCCCTTGACCTCCTTGGTCAGTTGATTGTGCATCGCTCAGAGATAGCGGGTTAACGTCAACCAACTTTGTTTCATCTTCATTGTCATAACTTATTGCACCTATGAGGCCAAGCCACGTGCTGGTAACCATCAAGAATACCAGTCCAAGGGAAATTGTAGATTTCTGTCTAAGTTCTATTTTCTCTAATTGTTGTCTCTTAGATAACATAACCAGCACTCCGTAAACATTTACGCTATGATGAGAGGTATATCAATCGCGCCACCTGATTGAGCGAATTGGTATCACAGAGGATGTTTTGTATCATTCACCATAAATTGATTGAAGGAAAAAAGAGATTTCACCGGGGGCGAACCCCCGATGAAATCAGCAGACCCGGATTAGGAAAACGGGTATCAAACAACTTCCTACTCGATTAGATTGGCTTCAAATCTCAAATTCATCGATGATTCCGTCATTGTCATCATCGTCATCTTCATGATCTTCTATTCCATCATTATCGTGGTCAAATTGACCTGTTAGGATATTTCCGTCGTTGACCTCGAACCAATCAGACAAGCCGTCGTTATCGTCGTCAGTGTCTGTCATGTCCCAAATTCCATCATTGTCATGATCGTAGCGGTAAGTGCCTGTTGCACCATCCAGCTCGTCAACATCAAGGATGTTATCATTGTCATCGTCGTCATCTATTGCGTCATTTAATCCGTCGTTATCGTGGTCACGTGAGTAATCCTCGCCGTTAGGACCTGCGTCATTGCGGTTGTCTATACCGTCATTGTCACGGTCTAGATCCACAGCGTCGTTGATTCCGTCGTTGTCATGATCGTAGATGTTAGTATTTGGATCTCCATCTTCAACCTCCTCACGATCATCGATTCCATCGCCATCGTCGTCGTTGTCTTCTGCGTCGTCGATGCCATCATTATCGCTATCGTTTGGATTTGGGTCTAAATCGTCAACAATTCCGTCGTTATCGTCGTCATTGTCGAGATCGTCTGGGATTCCATCACCATCGTTGTCGTTTTCGCCGTTTTGCTCTTGGTTGTCCAGTTGCTGTCCTTGCTGCTGTTCACTTTGCTGACCCTGCTGGCCTTGCTGACCGTTTTGAGTCTGTCCTTGTTGCTGCTGGTTTTGACCATTCTGACCATTTTGGCCACCCTGATCTTGTTGGGATTGGTCGCCTTGCTGACCGCCTTGTTGGCCGCCTTGCTGTTGCTGTCCTTGCCCATTATCCTGCTGCTGTCCTTGCTGACCCTGCTGACCCTGCTGACCCTGTCCTTGTTGACCGGATTGCTGGCCTTGCTGGCCTGACTGCTGACCTTGTTGTGAACCTTGGCCTTGCTGACCTTGCTGACCTTGCTGACCTTGCTGACCTTGTCCTTGACCTTGTCCTTGACCTTGTCCCTGACCTTGTCCCTGACCTTGTCC
>DAZU01000081.1 GCA_002507425.1 Euryarchaeota archaeon UBA53 | reverse complement strand
GCATCATCCAGTATAATTGATGCATTTTTACCGCCTAGTTCAAGACTCAATTTCTTGAATAAAGGCGCTGCAGTTGCGGCAACTTGTCTTCCAGTTTCAGTCCCACCTGTAAATGAGATTGCCTTAATTTTGGGATGTTCAACAATCTTCTGTCCTATTTCAGGGCCATAGCCATTCAAAATGTTAAGTACACCATCTGGTAGGCCGATGTCCACACAAATTTTACCTAGTATGTATGCGGTAAGAGGAGTAATTTCACTAGGTTTAGCAATCACAACATTGCCCATAAGTAGGGCAGGTGCTATCTTCCAAGATAGCAAGTATAATGGTAAATTCCAAGGAGATATCAGTCCTACAATTCCAATTGGTTTTCTGATAACATAATTGGTTGCATCTTTCATCTCAAAAATCTCATCCTTCATTTCCCGTCCAAAATTAGCGAAAAATCTGAAGTTGTTAACCGAGCGTCTTGCATCTACATTTAGTGCCACTTTTTTGGGTTTACCAGTATCGAGGGATTCTAATTCTGCGATTTCATCTATTCTTTCTTCGAGAGCATCTGCGATTCTGTCTAACCATTTGCATCTATCTATCAGAGATAAATTGCCCCAACTCACAGCAGCAGTTTCCGCTGCAATTACAGCAGAATCTGCACTTTTTGTTCGAGGAACTGATGCAATTATAGTATTATCAATCGGCGATATGTCCTCAAAAACTTCAGATGTAGTAACAAATTTCCCTCCGATTAGGTTCATGACCTCAATCATGAATCCACCTCATAGTGCCAACGGTCTTGGTCTGGGTCCCATTCATCCCAAGTTGGTATTGTTTTGAGTGTATCAAGCATTGACTCAGGAACAATACCCGGAACGATGAATGCTTTTTGGCGATTTAGCGGATAGGGGTTTCTCAATTCAATCCCGAGACATCCCAATATTGCTCTGGCAATATACCATGTAGCTTGTGAGTTCCACCCGTGTGCGACTTTCACTACAATACCCAATCCTTCAGGATAATCGGGGTGTTGAATTGCCATACCTAATAACCCGTCTGCTCCCTCTTTTGCGATTACTTTGCCTTTCCCAATCTTCAATATTGTAGAATCTAATCGATTGAATCCACCGACCAAATCTGGGTGCTTACACATTGCTTCCCATATCCAATCAGAATTCTTATCTCTAACAAGACCCGCATATATCTTTGCAAGTTCAGAAACTGTGTTAGATACTGTTGGGAGGCCACATCCATCTTTTGCTATTCTTAGTGGTTGCCAACCTTCTCCTAAAAACCGCCTCAATTGTTGCATGTAAGCTTTGAAAACTTGGTGACTTGGAAGGGTATACCCTGCTCGGTTCCACCCTTTTGCTCTGCATCCTGCTAAAATTGCTGCATGCTCACCACTGCAAGTATGATACCAGCGGCGAGGTCTCCTTACTTGTCTGCCAAATTGAATCAATGGAACATCGACAGGTGTGAGCATTAGTGGCCATTCTGCTTCTGCAAGCAAAGATTGGGCCGCTGCTACGTGTTCTGTATCTCCGTTATGGCTTGCAACAGATATTGCTTTTTGCTCCCAAGAGTGATTTTCTAGTTCTTTTGTAAATGCTTTGAGCATGAAAGGTTTCATCATCGACCTTCCATAACATAAAACATTCCCACCAAAAGAGTGTATAACGTCGTCCCCATGACACCAAGCGACTGCTCCATGTATCGTAGTTTCAGACACCCCGTTACGGCGGTAATCAACTAAAGGCATCCATTCAACATCTCGCCCCGTTGGTATCCCTTCCACATCCTCACCCAGTGGTGAGTCTGGGTATATTGCTGAGCCAGGTCTACCCGGTGCAACCGCAGAATTCTTGTCGTGTCTAAGACTCATTGAATCCCTCCAACAGCGGCACGACTTTATTCCACCATGATTCCATATTCCTGATTACTCGATCATTATCGTGATTAAAAAAATCAAACCAGCACATTATCCTGTCATCCTTGTGAAATCGTTGTTTTATTTGTTCAGCAACCTCACCTGGATTACCAATCAATGCATTGTCTGCTGCTTTCTCAACTTTTGCAGGATCAAGCGTCCCTTCTAATGCTTTCCAGTATTCTCCCAGTGCCAACCTAGCTTCTTCTTTTGCTGCCAAGGATTGCTCTTCTGGAGTAAGATTATCTTCAGCATTCAGGAAAACAAATGTTGTCCTGGGCATGTCCCTTCTTTTCCATTCTAATCCTTTTTCATTGAAGATTTTAGTCATTCTTTCATGTGTAGAGTTGATTACCTCAGCAGATGTTATTGATAGATTGAAAACCTTGACGGGGAGAAAGGTATTCACAAATTCCTGTGCCCTAGTATCGTGAGTTCCAGCGATTAACTCCAATCTGTGACGAGGCCAATCTTTTGGTACTATGGAGATTTCTTCAAAGTTATATCTCCTGTCAATTTTTATCGAATCCGATATGTCAACATTGCAAAGATCTGCAACAACCTCCCAATCCGAGGCATTTTTGAAATCGTCCCCGCTCAGAATAGTCTCTTTAACGTCATCAGAATGTAAAACATCACCTCTCAACAGACGCAAAAATATTTCACTGGCTTCCATGAAAATTTTTGGTTTTAGTGCAGGCCAAGATGCCGCCTCGACTTCATTTCTTGGATAAATTCCGTAGGGCCTTGCCATAAATTCAAATCTTCCAGCGCTAAATCCTAAGTGCAACTTCCTTTTTTCATCAATGTGGGACAAAAATTGAACAGCGTTTGCAATTCTTTCTGCTTGAGCAATTGGACCTCCACTTGCTAACAGACTAATTACTGCAGACCCGATATCGATATTTTTTGTTCTTCTAAAGGATTCTAAAGCTAATTGACAAAAGTCTGTACATAGACCTATTTCACCTTTCCAGTGAGGAACGACAGGTTTAGAATTCTCTTGCTGGGTTTGAGTTGACAAGTGAGCCTGAGCAACCCATGCAACACCAAAACCTAAGCGATCAGCAGCTGTTAATTGCGAATAATAATTAGCAAACATTTCCCTCTCTGTTGGAGTGTATCCATTGTGGTCGGGAGTTTGAGAAATTGAAAAGAAAATGTCGAACTCCACCTAACCCCTCCAATCAACGGAAAATGAACCAATGTATCAACGTTATTCGGATGTAAGTTTTGAAAGTCGCAGCCTCACTTGTTCTGGAACGAGTTCTCCTACTTCCATGAATTTCGTCATTATGTCTGATAATTGGACCATTGCCTCATCTGGCTGGTTTGAAATCTCTGCAAGGTCGGCTAACCCCCACCGGGCAACTAAAATTCCTGAAAGATCATCTATCTGTTCCGCAATTTGGAGAGATTCAATCAGCATTGCCTGAGATTTTTCTAATTCACCAAGGGATGAATATGAATGTGCAAGGTCTGCTAATGCCTCCATTTTTTCAAATTTCGCCGATTCAGGGATGATATCAAGCCTCTTTTGGAGGTGCAATTGGCTTTTTTCATAATCATTTTCGGATTTTGCAATATGTGCAACCAAGGCATGTCCGTAAATCATTCCTTCTGTATCACCCGCTTGTTCTCTTAGTCGCATAGACCTATTGGCAAAAATGCTTGCCTCATCAGTTCCTAGCAGAACCAGTGCAGCGTGATGGAATACGCCTGCTGCGAGTCCGATAAGCCCTTCATTTTCCGATTTTATGCCAAAACCAATCAACTCATCTTTGTCAGCACCGTGGTGTTTCAGTAATTCAAACTGACACCATCCTGTATCCTCTGGATTATCTGCTACACTTGCGGCATGATCTAGAAGTCGCCCTATTAATGCATCCCTTCCCAATTCTCTTGCAATATCTACCAAACGTAATGCGAGAGAGGTATTAACTGATTCTATACCCTCGCCCTCTGCAAACATCTCAAGAATTTCTTCCGCTTGGTTTTGGTTTAACTCTGGCAATATAACACCTCATATAGAACGCATTCTTCCGCCATCAACCGCTAAAGAAACCCCTCGTATTCCACCTGATATTGGCATGCAAAGGTATGCGATAGCAGCACCGGTTTCTAAAGGGTCAATAAGACGATTTATTGGAACCTGAGACATCCAGCCATTGTGTATCTCTTCTACGCTTTTACCGGTCTTGTCATGAATTGATTTTGCCAATGAATCCAGACGGTCGGTATCCGTAAATCCCGGTAATACGTTGTTGATAGTCACACACTCTGGTAGTTCTCTTGAGAGAGATTTGGCCCAAGATGCCATAGCACCTCTGAGAGTATTAGATAAGCCAATGTTGGGTATAGGTTCTCTGACCGATGTAGAAATTATATTGACTATTCTACCATAATCCGAATTTTGCATCAATGGAATTAATCCCTTTACAAGTATGTGAGATGCATGTAGATGTCTTTTGAATGGGTTAACGAAATCTTCCACCTCATTTTCCAAGAGTGGACCCCCTGGAGGTCCTGCTGCATTATTTATCAAAATATGGCATTCGTCAATTGTAGAAATAAATTTTGTAATTGATTCGTGATCTTCTAAATCCAAACTAATCGCTGAATGGTTATCACCTTCCAATTCATCTAGCAAACTTTGAGGATTGCGGCTAACAGCAGTAATTTTAGCTCCAGATTTTGCAAGCATCTTTGCCGTTGCGGCTCCAATTCCTTTTGAAGCACCGCATACAATAGCATGTTTTCCTTGAAGCGCAGACGATGAGAACGGGAAGTCTTCTCCTAGCCAGTCCATGCTTAGCCCAGAGGCATTATACTCTTGAATCTTCACAACCAATCTCTAATTTCATCAGATTGTGTCAACCAGTCATCACTTGCAACGTCGATGATAGAGTAATGGTCACCAGGAAGCCAAATTTTCTGAACAGCAATACCTTTTGCCATCATAGATCTAACATAGGTCTCAGATTGAGTCCATGGAACATCTACATCTTTTTTACCGTGCATTATCAATACCGATGAATTTGGCGGATTATCTATTGGATTCAACTTACTCCATGTTTCCTTATCCTCTTCTGGAATCGTGCCTATCCATTTTCGGACTGCATCACCACTATCTGAAAGTCTGGCATGATCCGCAGCTACTAAATCGGCGATGGGTGCTTGCGCTATTGTTAACCATGGCTTTCGATCTGATACTGCAGCCATTAACAAAGCGAGATGTCCTCCAGCGGAATGCCCCATTATCATGGCCCTTACTGTATCAATTCCTGGGATTAATGACAAGTGCCCCCATGCCCTCATAACGTCGGATAATGTGTCAACCCACACCCCATTTTCATCAGGCCCACACCTCCTGAATTCAATATTCCATGCTGCTATACCTTGTTCTGCAAGTTCTTCTGCAATGGGGGTCATCAAATCAAGCGAATATTTTGTTTTCCAAAAACCTCCATGAATTAACATGATACAAGGTATGCCCTCTTCTTTTTGATATGGAGATGGCTCATCTGGCATGTGTAAATCAGCATACTGCCATTCCTCGGCTCCCCATTGAATCCGATCGACAGGCAAAATTACCAACTCATGGTGTTACCCGACTTCTATCTCGTGGAAATAATACGGTTTCCCTTACGTTTTTCGATCCAGTTAGCACCATAAGTAAGCGAGCTACACCAAGTCCCCAACCAGCATGAGGAGGTGCGCCATAGCGGAAACCGTCAGTGTAAAATGAGAAATCTTCGGGATTAAGACCCTTCTTACGCAAATTTTCCTCTAAGACTTCGACATTGTGTTCTCTTTGCCCGCCACTTGTCATCTCATCTCTACCAAAATTTAGATCAAAGCCTCTGGATAATTGCTCTCCAGTCGAGCTCACCTCTCCTTCGACATGGTGGATGTAGAAAGGTTTCATTTCCATGGGCCACCTTGGGAGGAAATGGAAACCTGGATATTTTTCGGCAATTATGTCGCAATGAGAGGAATCAATATCATCGCCCCAAGATATATCCTCTCCTGCTTCTTGAATCATTTTTATTGCATCGCAATACTCAATTCTAGGAAACGGTAGAGATGGGACATCTACTGTAATAGGGTCATCACCCTGACTTTTTCTGAATTCGTTAATTATAGAAATTTGATCCTGATCGTTCTTTGAAACCATTTTCCATATGTGGTGTATCATTCTCTCTTGCACGCACATGACATCATCATCATTCATCCAAGCACCTTCTATATCAAATGAAATAAATTCATTCAAATGACGATATGTGTCATGATTTTCTGCTCTAAAGGCTGGTCCAATTTCAAAGACTCTCTCCATACCACCAAGGACTGTAAGTTGTTTGTATAATTGCGGACTTTGAGATAAAAATGCAGGTGTATCAAAATACATCATCGGGAATAAATTAGTACCTCCTTCTGAGGCAGACGCGATAATCTTTGGAGAATTAATTTCCTTGAATCCTTCAGATATCAAGTGTTCCCTTCCATATTGAAGAACTCTTGATCTCAAAGTGAACATTGCGTTTACATGCCCCCTTCTCAAATCCAAAAAACGATTGTCTAACCTAGTGTCAAGCCCAATACTTACTTCATCTGTGACACCTAATGGCAGAGGTGTTTCAGCCCTTGTCAAAATTGTAAATTTTGTCGCCACCACTTCATATTCCTTGGGAGGTTTCGGTTGGCCTTCTGGTACTTTTGGGGGTCTTTTTTCCGCAACCTCACCTGATATCTGAATTGTAGACTCTCTTGACAGACTTTGGGCCTGATTTAATTCATCGTCAGTGACGCTTCCTTGTTTTAGAAAAACCTGAATTTTTCCCGTCCCGTCCCTTAAATCGATAAAACAGATTTTGCCTTTACCTCTGTTAGCCTCCATGAAACCACAAATCGTAACTTCCGATTTTACTAAGTCATCACCTTGATTGATAATTTGACTAATTGTATGAGTCCGGAATTTAGTAGGGTGCCAAGTTGTTTCCTGCGCCATGGTTAGGGGCGGGAGCCTTTCCAACATGAACTCATCGCTGAGTGAAGCACATATTTGATAGGTGACTGCTATCCCCCTAGAGTCATGACAGATGAACTTTTTACTTCTGAAAGTGTTTCATCTGGGCACCCTGACAAACTATGTGATGCGATAAGCGATGCAATAGTAGACGCATGTATCTCCATTGACAAGAATGCAAGAGTCGCCGTAGAAACAAGCGTAAAAGGAGGTCATGAACAGGGTATAGTACTTCTTGCGGGAGAAGTTACCATTTCCGGAGAGCCTCCAAATTATGAAAAAATTGCAAGACAGACTGCTGCCGAAATTGGATATAACTCACATGCCATAGGTTTTGATGCAACCACAGAAAAAAGGTGCGAAATTATACAAAAAATCACATCGCAAGCAGCCAACATTAGTCAAGGTGTAAACACCTCTGAACAGGGAGCTGGTGACCAAGGAATTATGTTCGGATTTGCATGTATGGAAACAGAACCTTACCCCGAACTGGAGGGAAGATATTTCCCACTAGCAGCAGCATTATCTCAAAGGTTAACTCGCAGAATGACAAACGCAAGAAGGGATGGTACTTTGCCTTGGGCAAGACCAGATGCCAAAAGTCAGGTAACTGTCCAATATGAGGACGGTAAACCTGTCAAAGTTCACACTGTTGTAATCGCAATCCAACATGACAAGGATCTGAAGAGCAACTTTGGCGGATCCGAAATAGAGGAATTAAATTTTGTAACGGAAGAGATTCGTAAACATGTCGTAGAACACGCTATTCCAAGTTCTCTAATCTCTGCTGGATACAACCTAATCGTCAACGGAACCGGCCGATTTGCAGACCCTGGCGGACCATATGCTGATGCGGGACTTACTGGAAGAAAAATAATCGTAGACACGTATGGTGGAATGGGTAGACACGGTGGTGGAGCATTCTCT
>DAZU01000092.1 GCA_002507425.1 Euryarchaeota archaeon UBA53 | reverse complement strand
CATCTCTGGTGGAGCAGGCGGCATTTCTGGAAGAGCCGGAGGAATCTCTGTAGGCATCTCAGGTGGAGCAGGGGGTAATCCTGGCGGAGCAGGTGGCATTCCGGGTGGAGCAGGTGGCAATCCTGGAGGTGCAGGTGGCATTCCGGGAGGTGCAGGTGGCATTCCAGGAGGTGCAGGTGGCATGCCTGGTGGTGCAGGTGGCATCCCTGGTGGTGCTGGTGGCATGCCTGGCGGAGCGGGCGGCATTCCTGGTGGCATAGGCGGTAGACCTGGTGGCATAGGTGGTTTCTGTGTATCTTCTTCGGACATTTAATCCCTCTATAATGTCGCAGTGCGACAGATGCCCCATCTATGCACAGCGTATAACTATTTTGAGACTCGAATTGTTTCTTGTGACACGATTTAACAAGCAACGGTAGGTTATTGAACACCCCCAATTACGGGATGACATGGTAGGTCTAGATACGTCATCTCCACCGGTGATTTTTGTTGTTGGAACTGCGGGTGCTGGAAAGTCGTCTTTAGTTACATCATTTCAGAGATGGAGTAGATTCATTGAAACGGAAGCGATTGCAGTAAACCTCGATCCTGGGGCCGAAAGGGTTCACTATGATGCAGAATTCGACGTAAGGGACATAATCTCTCTTACCGAAGTGATGAACGAATATGACTTGGGACCAAATGGAGCACAAATCTTGGCTGCTGATCTTGTTGCTGCTCAAGCATTAGATGTTGCAGACCAACTGCATTCCTTATCCGGGGAATTGATAATAGTAGACACTCCTGGACAGGTAGAGTTGTTTGCTTTTAGAGAAGCATCATCCCATCTCATTGAAGTTTTAGGACAGGAACAATCTGCAATAATCTACCTTTTCGATCCAATGTTATCCAAAAGTCCCTCCGGATTTGTATCGCAGATGTTATTATCCAGCATTGTGGAATTCCGTTTGGGTCTTCCAACGAAAAACTTCCTATCGAAATCTGACTTGCTAGAAGAAGAAGATTTAGAGAAAATTCTCGAGTGGTCAGAGCGGCTAGAAATACTTGAAATGGCTTTGTATGATGAGGCGGGGGGACAAAGGACAGAGTTTGCTATAAATCAATTGAGAATGATGCAGCAATTCTCGCAAACACCAGGGTTGACTCCTCTTTCAAGTGAAACCGAAGATGGAATGGCTGACGTTCTGACGTTCGCTCAAGCATTATTTGGCGGAATGAGCGACGCAAGAGATGGATTTGCAGCAGATATTGAGCACGAGAAAAATTAAGTTCGACCGATGCGTCTTTGAACCGTCAGTATTAGCATATATCATGCCAGAACATTTGCTAGCAATCGACGATGTCAAAGAAGATTTTATGGATATACTAAAATGGGCAATAGAATTCAAAAGAATGTGGAAAACAGGTGATGAGATAGCAATTAATTTTCACCCATTGGCTGATTTAACGGTTGGAAGTATATACGAAAAACCGAGCACACGGACAAGAGTTTCATTCGAGGTAGGTATCAGCAGACTTGGTGGCTACCCTCTAACACTCTTGAAGAATGATATACAACTTGGGAAATCCGAAACAGTAGCAGATACTGCTAATGTCTTATCCCGATTCCTCGGATGTATTACTTATCGATGCTTTGCCCATTCAGATGTTGCCGAACTGGCGGCAAACTCTAGTGTAACTGTAATCAATGCATTATCAGATAAGCACCATCCCTGTCAAGCAGCGGCAGACCTGATGACGATAATTGAAGAATTCCCTGATAACAAATCGTTGAAGGTTGCCTGGGTTGGTGATGGAAATAATGTGCTTCACGACTTGATGCTGGCTTGTGCTATGCTTGGGATTGACATTCACTATGCTTGTCCCAAAGGGTATGAACCTGCCGATGATGTTGTAAGTAGAGCAGAAGAATATGCATCAGAGAACAATTCCAAAGTGATATCAACAACAGATCCGATAGATGCTGTAAAGAATTCAAACGTAATCTACACTGACGTTTTTGTTTCAATGGGAGAAGAGAACCTCAAGGATAAGATCGATGATTTTGATGGCTTTCAAGTAAATTCAGAGTTAATTTCCAATGCAGATTCAACTTGGAAATTTATGCACTGCTTACCGGCTCACAGAGGTGATGAAGTAACTGATGAAATAATGGATCATGAGAATAGCATCGTTTTCGATCAGGCAGAAAACCGAATGTGGGCCCAAATGAGTTTGTTAGCATACTTAGTTGACAATCCCGCTTGGTCTGCAATGGGTGAAATGATGGGTATAGGTTTCTGAATCAAAGAATTGAGACCTGTGCTGCGAAGGCAATTAATCCAAGAAGCATTCCAAACCTAATTTGCTGTTGCGCTTTGTAATCTTCGCCTCTAAAGAGCGGACCATTTAATGAGAATAAAAGGAAAATTGCAGGTGCATGAAACACGATATGGTGATACTCAAATGGGCCATGTAGGTGAGCTAGGCCGAGAAAAACCATAGAAAGTAAGACAAACACATATGCTGTTGCTCTTGCATTCATCAATCCAATGCGCATGGGCAAAGTATTGCGGCCTGTATCAGTTTCAATGTCTTCACAATCTTTGACAATTTCTCTCGCTAAATTCGCAAAAAACGCTACAATAGCAGCGTATAGAACCAATGGTGTTTTTATTTTAGAGACCGTTGCCGCACCATAAATTATCACTGCTCCAACCATTAGAGATATAGCCACATTACCAACTAAACCAGAGTTTTTTGTCTTTGGACCAAAATCGTATGTTACCATTAATCCAGCGGCAGAGAGCCATACGATAGCAAATGGAATTGGCTCATCGACAAGAAAGATACCAACTAACATTAACAAAGCACTTAGTGCAGCGAAAATGTAACCGGTTTTTTTCGCACCACTGATTGTAATTCTACCCGATGTGATCGGTTTTTGTGGCTTGGATAATTTGTCAATGGAGTAGTCTGAAATATCATTAAAGACATTACCCGCACCTATGAAAAACATCACACAAATGGTCTGAAGGGCAACAAGGCCAATCGCTTGCATATCCCAAGCTTCAGCGAGTGATAGGTGAGCGCCCAAGGGAACAGTCAATGCCGCAAGAACGACATTTTTTGGCCTTGATATCTCGATGACCTCGCGCCACATCAGACCTGTGGGGATGTAAGTGGTAAATGGTTAGTTCGCTGCCAGAGCCCATACGCAGACTCTTTCACGAAATCCAGCCATAGTTGTACCTTCTGTAAGACCTAATTTCTCGATTCTTCGATCCCTTGCCAAAACGTTTCCCACCTGGTTCATAGTTGCTCCCCATCGGAAACGTTTGTTTACGTGCTCAAGGATTTGACTCGTGTTACATATCCCATTTTGCTCAAGATATTGAACTATTTCATTTCGAAGTCTCGAGGTCTTACTCATCAAGCTTCACCTCTTGTCCTGCGAGCTAGATTTTTCCATGTTATTGGAGCTTCTAATCTAAGTGGTTGCCAATCCCAACTACCGTCACTGGAGACAATGTTGGTTTCATACAACTTGTTCATTTTCTGTGATTCGCCTGTCGGTCTAAATTCAGAGAATTTCATCTGTTTCTTCATAACATGGACTTTATCGGAGTGGTATATGAATAAAAGAAGTAGACTCTAGAGTAAAAGTGAATGTGCTAAAAGAGATGACTGAACATGGTTTTTCACTTTCATCATAACGTGAAAGTGTATGGTTTTACCCTCCGTTCAGAATAAATACGGGTGCCAAGTCGGTCTTCTGTCGCTCGTATAGTGTAGTGGCCCATCATGAAGCCCTCTCGAGGCTTCGACCCGGGTTCAAATCCCGGTACGAGCACCAAATGCCATTTCATCTGTAAATTATCTAATTGATATCGAATTTTTAAAAACAATCCTTTCTGAGATTTACTAAGTAGAGAGATAGCAAATAGACTGGATGATTCATTTGTTCAATTAGTCAATTCAATTTTCAATTCTTATTGTGTCAATTCTTTCATTATGAGGAAGGCCTGAGCATTTGGAGCTGGCCAAAGGTTATTTTCCGGCATGCGATAGTCCCTTTATGCCCAACTACATCTTTACCGGAACAGCCGAACGTTTCGAGGAATACCTCCGCAAATGTGGAGAACAATACAGCATTGAGTATCAACTTGTAGTCTGGAAAAACGCCAAAGTAGTTGTTCAGGATGAAGTACTAACTTATTGCTGGTATGGAGAAGAATTGTGAGTTCATTCCACCACCTAGGAGACGAACGGTTCAATAGATGGTTACCTTTGGAATGATTTGAGGCATTTCAATGACAT
>DAZU01000020.1:3615-21500 GCA_002507425.1 Euryarchaeota archaeon UBA53 | reverse complement strand
TCACCAAATGGTATGTCCGTTTTGATAAATTTTCTAAACCGGGTAGCGCATGGTTGAAATGCGAATGTAATATCGGGTAATTATGCCGACGTGCCGCCACTGTTATGGCACTTACAACCGGGACCAATTCATCCATGGTAATGGTCCAAGAGCTCAGGTGTGTGTACGATGTGGCCTAGAAATGGGACTGGTTACCGAAGAGGAGGTTGGATCTTTATACAACTCTTCAATAGCAAATGCTAGGTTTTCAGCTTTGGCTAGACGATGGTCTCCTTTAATGTGGCTTTCAATAATATGGGTGTCCTGGATAGTCTTCCTCAAAGACGTTAAACCGTGGGGATTGTATACTCTCATCGTGTTGGCAATTTTTACACTCATAGTGCCTGTATACATGCTTTTAGGTTCCTCTAAGCATATGGCTGCTATGGCAAGACTAACACCTGACTATGACAGACCAAAGGGCCACTGAAATATTTTAATGAGGTGGGAAAAATGTCTGAAGAAATTATCCTAGATGCTGAGTTAATGGAAGATGAAAACACAATACCAGTCTTCGATAGTAAAAAAATTGGTCCCGTGACTTTACCTCAATTAGGAGCCATAGGATTAGTCATACTTCTATTGTCTTCAACTGTTTTATTCAACGTTTTCTCAGGTGACGAAGAATTAGAAATTGAAGAAAGTTTCATTCCTGCTCAGGACAAAACCGTTTTCGTAACTGATTCTACGGGTATGCCAGTTGATGTTGCGCCACTCGATATGGAATTTTTCGCCTCCAGTGTTGGAGAGGATGCTGCTGAGCCCAGTATAGGAGTAACATCAACAGGGTGTATATTCTTCATAGCGTTTGAGAAAGTAATGAGATCCTGTGATTATGGTGGGTCTTGGGAGGAAAAGCAAGATCCCATTCAATGCTCTCCAACCACAAGTGACCCGTATGGCTGGGTTGACCCGATTACAGATAGGATATTCAATGTTCAAATGATAGGTCTGGAGACCTCCTGGATTTGTTGGAGTGATGATGATGGAGAAACATGGTTAGGAAATCCACATGATTCGGGGACCACGCCGATTAACGACCATATCAAATTAGCAACAGGTCCTTGGACAGAGCCTGGTCTAGCGAATTGGTATGGCACAATTGGACAGGTTACGAGTAGCACAATTTACGAAACTGCTGTCTACTATTGCTACAACAAACTTGCAGGTATTTTCTGTTTTACCAGTTTTGATGGAGGGGCTAGTTTCTGGGCAGGAGGACAAATTGTTGGATTAGCAACAACTAACGGAGGATTGCATGGAGCCATTTCAACAGCACCTGATGGCACCGTATATGTTACGCCCAGAGTTGAAACGCCAACTGTCATAGTCTCCAAAGACAATGGATTTTCTTGGTTCGAGCGAACGATGGGGGAGGATGTAGGAACACCTTACCCAAGAAAGAATTCTGAAGTTTCCACAGATTCTGAGTCAAATGCTTACCATGTATGGACTGGAGCAGACGAAGGGATATATCTTGCAAGAAGTACGGATTCCGGCGAAAGTTGGACTCAAGAGAGTATCAGAATAAGCCCAGCTGAAGTAATTTCGACAGCCTTTCCACAAACCGATGCAGGGGACCCGGGTAGATTCGCTGTAACCTATTTGGGGAGTGAAAACACTTCTTTACTGAATGAATCGAATCTAGATGGAAATCCGTGGGACGGTAATGGCCATTATGCACCAAATGAAGTGCATTATCACCTCTATGTAACATTCAGTCTTAATGCCCTAGATGATGAACCTGTATTCCACACTAGGAAATTAACCACCGATCCTGTTCAAGTCGGAGCGATATGCCTTAACAGCGGTGATTGTCGAAGTGATCAAGGAGGATCCAACCGAAATCTGCTAGATTTTAACGACTTACACATAGACAATCAAGGCAGAGTTTTCATCGCAATAGCGGATGGTTGTACGGGTGAATGTGCAACAATGGAGTCGCCTACACCTGCAGACTCAAGAGATAAATTAGGAATGATGTTTATGCTCGATACTGGACCTAGTTTGTATGTTGAAAACGGAATTCTGACATCGGTGAAGCCCGCTGAGAACCAAGACACTCCGCCTATGTTTAAAGGGATTGAAATAGAAATAGCAAGGCAGGAAGATTGATTAATTCTTAGCGTGAATTTTGATTACCGAGTTGTCAACACATTCGTAATCAGCACCCACAACTCTCCGGCTACGTCCATCCACAGCTTTGATGAAACCATCTCCAAGATCTGTGTGAACTTTGTATGCTAACTGCTTAGTTTCGATATTATTTGGAACAACAAACGCATCGGGAAGTATCCTTCCCTCTCCGTCCTTCCAACCATTTTCATCTGCGACAGGATATACAACAACATGATCTAAAGCCGTGAACAGCACTTTGCACAGTAACTCTGCGACTCCTGTACCGTTTGCATCAGATAGTTTCTGCTTCATTCCAGATAGAGCATTCAGTTGAGCAGGGTTCAACCTAGACTCATCAATAGTCTTGAACGAGTCATCTCCTGGTGAATAGGATATCATTTTAGCAGAATCTGCCCTTCGCAATGCTAACTCCATATCTGCCATCGTTGGTTGGATGATTCCATTTGCATCGATAGCCTCCCAAGGCGTTCCTTTTGCTGAATCTGCTTTGTTAGCTGCAATATGGATAGGGAATAGTTGGCGCCGGATGTAAAATGCAAGCGACCTTACCTTATCCTCTTGCCATATCCATGGAGTATCTAAATCGCCCCATTTATTTCTGAACTCATCTAATGCTTGCAAAATGTGTGACAGCGATGCACCTAGCCCAGTGAATCTTTCATGCAAAAAAGTGCTCAAACCTTTGTCACCTTCAGCCTGAACTCTGCGTGATCCACGAGACCACCCATCGTCTAAGATACCATAAATCCATGAATCTAATTCTTCTGTCAAAAATGATGTTTCTTCCTTTAATGCTGATTCAACGTCTTCAACAGCAGCGATTGGATTACCCTCTATGTCAGTGAGCCCAGCAGCGTCCACAACCTGAATTAGAGCATCGCAATTTGCTAAATCAGACAAAAATGCATTGCCTCTACCACGCCCCTCAGCAGCTCCAGGAACAAGCCCCGCAACATCGACTAGAAATGTTGGCACAAGCCTAACGTAGCCGATGCAACTTCCCGTCCGTGGCTCGCAAATGCTGCCACCTCTAGGATCGTCCAGCGTAACGGGTTCTAGCCGTCCGTCTGACTCAAGCCTTTTGCGTAACTCTTTGCAGGGGCAGGGTTTAGGGGCTGCAATAAATGCAACTCCCACATTTGCATCAATTGTGCAAAAAGGATAATTCGCAATGTCAACTTTTGCAAGGGTAGCAGCGCTGAAAAAAGTCGATTTCCCTACGTTTGGCTTACCAACCAAACCTATTCTCATTTAATCACGCCTGATTTATTCTTTCGATTATATCGGCTTTTGTTCCACTATGAGGTAAGTCCATCGATTTTGCTAAATCGACCAATTCTTGTTTCTTCATCTTTTTTAGAGCTGATTGTGACGGCTTTTCTGATGTTGCAACTTCTGCTTCCTCATTATCCTCATCAGATGATTCGTTACTATCGCTTTCTGAAGTGTCTACAACCTCTGATCCCACTTCATCAGCAGACTCAAGTTCTTCTTCAGCCAGTGGTTGTTCAGGTTCAACTTCTTCAGGAACGTATGGGACGAACTCAATATTGAGTGCAGTTCTTATTTTTAACAAGGCTATATCCAATTCTGGAAGGTTGATTTTTCCATCGGAATTAATATCCATAATCTTGACTAATCTGTCGACTTCATATGGTGGTAATTCTGCAACTTTGCCAACCAGCAAGGCATTCGCAAATTCCAGTTCATCAATTTCTCCAGAATCATCAACGTCAGCCCAATCGAAAAATTGTGCAGTTGTGGTTCCTCTAGCACAAAGCCACCTCGTTAACGCAACTAGGTCAGGGTCGAATTCAGATTTTGTCTCCTCATTGGGATCGACGGGGAACTCATCAACCTCATCATTATGCAAATCTGACGACACTTCAATAATTGTAGAACCACTTGTGCCTTCTTCTTCTGACTCGCCTATTACTAGTTCTGTATCTATACCAACACCGCGACCAAACAGGGCTCTGATAGAAGTTGTTCCTTCGACCAAACTGTAGGTTGTGATATCACTTTCTCCAGTTGAGGACTGGGAAGAAGTTTCTCCGGACATTAACGTCTTTACAACAGCGTTTCCTGTTAGTAAATATCCAAGGACAAGGCCGTAGAATGCAAATGCTCCAGTAAGTGCAAAGCCTGTAATATTAGTTGCTAAAACATCATTTTCTTCAATTAGTTCTGCAACTGTAACGTTCACTTCAAGTAAACTATTTTCCGTCCAGTCATACATCAAGAACAGAATTGTCGATAGTAGTCCACCAAAAATTACCAACCATGATGCTGTTCCCGCCGAACCCTTCAGACTCTTTCCAGCAGCAAGGGGATATGAATGGAATAAGGCTGACATCGCGAACAGTCCCCCTACTGTGTAGAAGTATGCCATGTTAGACGAATCTGCTACATTAGAGAGGCTGCCGTCACCAATCATAACGTTCAGTCCTGTAAAGTAAGAAAGTATTGCAAATACTGGTAGTAGAATCGCAGCACCGGCTGCTGCTGTCGCTCCGGGGCTTGCTATCACTGCACTAGCATTGCCACGCATTGTTGCTATCATGTTTGTAGATGCTGCGAATATTGGCATTAAGCCGACAGTCACAAGAATTGCACCCACTGACTCTGTAAGATTATCAGCATGACCTGATTCTGTCAAAAAGAATGGTGGTATCGTAACGAACAAGAGAAGCATAGATGCCTTGGTTAAACTACCAGACCATATTGGCATTCCCGTTACATGTGAAATGACGTGATAACCCACTGCAAACATCAACGCAAGAGGGACCCAGCCAATCGAGATTATTTGCCCAATCCAAACGGTTTCTGTTAATCCAAACAGCTCTCCAGCTGCGACCGCTACTCTGCTGAAAATTAGGCTTACCAGTGCTAGTATTAAGAACCAAGATGGAACGGAAATTGGAGCCTCGCCTCGGTTACCCAGCGTAATTAATGAATTGACCAACAAACTCAAAACAAGTAGTGCAGAGATTAGCCCATAGAGAGCCATTTGTGTGGCTCCATATGTTAATACATCCCAGTGGTCTAACGCAGACAAGACTAGTCCTACAAGGGCCTGAAGCGTCCATACAATTGCAATCAAGGAGGCATTTGCCTCACTCGCTAGATTAGATCCACACATTCTCGTATGTGCAACAAATGCTCCACCCAACAGAATTGCAAACAGTGCTGTTGTCATTGCAACCTCGTTGAAATAGGCTAATGCACTTCCATCATCATATGACCAACCTATGTTTGACAATGAATCTAGAGCGGTTGGGTCATAACTGTGCCATGCTGCTAGGAAACCTCCTATCGATCCTATGACAAACCAGAATACGCCGGTTTGCATCCAAGTCTTCGCACCACATCCCTCTTTTTCTTGAAATAAATCGGTTGCGGGGCCTGAGGCTTTGGTTAGCAAAAACATCCCAAGCTGTCTCAAAGGGCTAGTCATGCCGCCAAAACCTCTCTGGATGTAATGCGTGAACAATAAGAAAGTGACTATTAGAATTGCCGAAGTTGGAAAAGCGCTTGACATAGTAATCACTTCCTAATCAGAGAGAACTCCTCCGATTATGTTTGACACAATCATTCCAAGACCAACCAGTATTCCAATAAGGTAATACCAAATTCCTGAACCACCAAGATTTTCCATGAATGGAACAATTTCCCCAATAACCGGAATGTTATCCCATCCAAAGATGTTGGAGAACATTGCAATCATACCTACTAACCCGACTATCATTATGACAAGAATCACCCTTGCGGATGAAGGTTCTGCCACACCCTCGGACATATCTGGAAGAATAGTGTTGTTAGCCATAATACCACCACTACCCCATAGGGGTTGTAATATCCACCTGTGACGAAGTCATAAACATTCACTTACTCAATTTCAGGGAGAACGTAGATGTGTCAACACATCCCCTCTTCTATTCTTTCCAGAGCCCAATGGGATAGGCATTGACCGGTCTAAATTTATCTCGCATTCCCAAACACGTTTACATTCACAGTCTAAACCATCTAATTCGCGTATATCACCGCTTACAGAATAGCGCTCAATGGCTGCAACTACCTCTTCGTCGCATTTACCACAATTGTGCGCACCCCTTACTTTTCCACCTGCTGTTGGATGTATTATTAATCGGCTGACCTGATCGTCTGCACCATTGCCTGAATTTGATGGATGAATATCATAATGAACATCATGGATAAGTTGCACTAGAGACCATAGCCAAGGTGGCCTATACTCATTTGCTCGAAATAATCTATCGATTACTGTCCCTCTTTGAATATTCATTGGATTTACACTTATTTCGTCGCTTCTGTCTGCGACATCACGTATCCACTTTGCTCCATGAACAAGCGCATCTCCCTCTGACATAAATGGCGGCTTAAACATCAGATATGTCTTGATTCTTAGACCATAAAATTCTAAATTTTCAACCGCTTTATCCCAACTGCGAACACTAAATCCCTTATTGACATGAAATCTAAGAACTTCATCGTCATATGCTTCCAATCCAATTGCAACAGAGAATTTTGGATTTATGTTAGTGGCCCACTCAAGCTTGGCCTTTGTCAATTGCTCAGTACGACTCTCAACAACTAATTCTTTACCCATTTCATGACAGTCCCGCAAAACTCTCTCTTGAAAATCGATTGGAATTTCTCTATCCTCTAGCAAGCTGCCTGAGGTGTATACCTTTATCATCCCCATCGACTGAAAATTATCGTATCTAGCCAAGGATTTCTCCCATTGTGAATGTAAGTCCTGGCTCGTAACGTCATCTCGTGTGTCATTGAAGTAACCACAAAATGTGCAACCACTCGACCACCACCAATGACAGCCCTTTGTTCTAAGGATAACTGTAAGAGCGGTGGTAGGTGTTCCATCAGCAAGGGTTTCGGGAGTGTAGTAAACCGTTGCAGGATGCTTAGCATCCCACGAATGTTTCTTTTCTTGTGCCCAAGGAGTATTTGCAGGGGCTTTAACCAAGTGATGTATGCGTGAAGGTCGCTTTTGCGACACGCCCAACATGGTCAATTTACCCTCGCCCATGAACAACCGTCCTATATCTGTCGTTTGAACTCTACTCAAATTAATGACTTGGTAAAGAAGTCAACTAAGCGTTGCTCATACTCCGATGTATGAGTTAACATCATGACATGATGTTCGTCGACTTCCATGCCTCTGCCAACATCAAATCTGATAGCTGAGTCCTCAAACCAGCAATCAATTTTCGCCTCGTCACCATGCTGGAGTGCTTTATCGCACATTTCTTCACCGTGATGAACCATCACTCTTTTGTCCTGATTTCCGTGTACAACATACATGTAACGATCACCAATTTTAGTGGCCGCATCCAGAGGATAGTGCTCAATTAAATTTTGACCTGCGATAACTTTGCCAGCAAAAATTCCAGCAGGCCCCAAAAATGATGGGAATCCTTGAAATTCCAATTCTTCAACAACAATATCTCCCATATCGGCATAGGTTGAATCTAACCATACAGCCTGCATTCTATCGTCGATAGAAAATGCAATCGCAGAAGTTCCTGCTCCCATAGAGGTGCCGAATAAACCAATTTTGCTGGGATCAGCTCCCTGTTCATCAACCAGCCAATCAAATACTGCAACGACATCTTGCCATTCATCCTGGCCACCTGAGACGCGGTTGTCATCGATTGAGGATTCGCCATGATCTCTTAAATCGTAAACGATGACATTGAAGCCAGCGTTCAGCAACATCCCTGACGGGATAAGTAATTCTCCTCCGGACTTACAGCCTCGTATACCATGGGTGAAAATTACCCATGGTGCTGTTTCGTTTTGACTATGAAACCATGCTGACAAAAATACATCATCATTTTCCACTTCAATAGTAGCATGCATATAATTTGGCCACCAGTACTGCGACAAATTATCCATAATATTCGATGTTATATTTTCGCTGTTCTGTGACTCATTCAGAGGAACTTCGTTGCGTAGTGGGGCAAACTGAATAGGAGTGTTTTGATCAAAGTTTCCCCAACAATCGGTATTTGTTTTTGCAACTTCGTTGTACACTATTGAACCTGCTAGGTAATACCCAGTTGGTAACAGGACAAATAACATAAGCAAAAATGGAAAAAATTCACGCCTTAAACCCATCAAATCCCTCTGTAAATAATTGTAGAACCTGCTTTTACGAATTCGCCTTTGGGATACTGTGAATTTTTCTCTTCTGCGCCTGTAACACACGGGTTAAATTTTGAAACAGGCACTCGGACATCTACTCTGCTACCCAACCGAATCATTCCAAATCTTTCTCCTCGACGAAGATTTTCACCTTCACTCTTCCACGGAATTATCGTACGAGCAAGAGCTCCAGAAATCTGCATAACTTCGACAATTAAACCATCCTTGCGCTCAAACAGTGTTCTTACTCGCTCATTGAATTGGCTTTCTTTCCTAAATGCTGGTAAAAATGGTCCCCTTCTCATACCCTTGCCTGTTCTATGCTCCATGCGGGTAATTGTACCCTCGATTGGGGAGCGGTTTACATGAACATCTAGAGGTGACATGAATACCGCAATACGCCAAACATCATTGTCAGATTCCTCTCCCTCTGGGACAGCTTCAAATCTTTGTTCAGTAGAAAACAATAGCGGACTTTCACATGGCTCAGGATGCCAAGTGCCTGTGTGCTCATCCTCGTCTGCACCTTCTAACTCATCCTTGGAAGGCCTCCTACCGGTTGCCCTCTCTCTTTTGACGAACATAACATGCCCATCTGCTGGGGAAACTACAATTCCCTTATCTTTTGGAATCGGTCTATCTGGATCTCTCCAAAAATTAGCAAAAAAAGCAGATACTATTAGCATCAATATACCAAGTGTTGGAGCAATTCCAAACAATGGGTCTACAAACCATCCCACAAGTATGAATCCGCTTCCCATCAATGCAGGAGTTATAACAGGCAAAAGCCCGCCTTTAGCGATTAGTGCCAAGAGCAACACCTACTGGCTACCTTGTGAATCACTAGTGTTTCTCCAGACTACCTCTGGTTCGCTATCACTGCTTGATTCACCTTCTGATTCAGAAGATTCTTCTTCACTAGTCTCGACTGTTGACTCTTCAACCGCTTCTTCAGCAGGCGCATCTTTAGACACATAGTCTGATGCTGCCGCTCCCAATTCTGAGCCTTTGAGGTATTTGTTACCATCCATATCGTAAGATTTTGCGAATTCAATGAATGCATCACGGTCTGTTATTCCGTTTTTCTCCATAACACCAAGCAAAACCTGTTCTGACCAATTCCAGTCATCGTCTTCCGACTCTGTTGTAGCCTCTTGCGATTCTGCCTCTGATGATGCAGGGGTAGATTCAGTTGAGTCTATTTCCGTAGCTTCTTCAATTGTCATTTCTGCAGCTCTTGCCTCTACCATCTCATCCATTCTTTCAGAAATTGCACGACCCATGTGCTGAGATTGGCGTTCCGCATCTGCAGCGGCCTCTATCATCTCATATCGTCTCTTGATTGCTTTATTCAAGTCCTCGAATAATGACATGTGATCCATATACCACTCATCCCTTGTTTGTAATTCAACTACTGCGAGACGCAAATCATTGTCTAACTCTTCAGCAATTGAGAACACCTTACCAAGCCTATCTTTCTCACGAGTGAATTTCTCTTCCATTTTTTGCAACTCTGGTTCTAGATGTTCTACCTGCTTACTGGCTTTTCCTGCGCGCATCTCGAGATCTCTAATCCTAGCGTCTTTTTCGGTTAGTAAAGCTTCTAAACTCTCTTTCTCAATTTCTCTCTCGACAATTTCTTTCTCTAAAACCTCGACCTCTGCCTTTGTATCACGTAGTTCTGCTTCTTGCTGCTCGTAAGCGGCATACAACTTTAGTAATCGGTCAGTTTCTTCTTCAAGTTTCTCTGTGAGTTCCTTGATTTGAGTTTCTGGAGTGATGGTTCCACCTTCGGACATTTTCTCACCTGAGGCTACGCCTCTCTTACAAGCGAAATTAGACATACATATCAAGCCGACGCTTGATTAGTCCTCGAACGCTACTAATCAAGGGGCTCAAACCGAGTCGGTTGCAGATACCAGTTCCCTCGCTATACTAACCTCTCCCATTGAGTGTCCTGCGTCTGGAACCATAATCAGTTGGCTTTTCGGTAATGCCTTATGCAATTCCCAAGCACTTCTAGGTGGGCATACAACATCATACCTGCCTTGAACTATCACTGTTGGGATTTCTGATATTAAGGACGCATTATGTAAAATGTGTCCTTCTTCTACGAAAATTGAGTTGATGAAATAATGACACTCAATTCTTGCGAAAGCAACTGCAAAGTCTAGATCTTCGGCTTTTTCTAAATAATCAGGATCAGGAAATAATCTGCTTGTCGCCATTTCCCATCTTGTCCACTCCCTAGCTGCTGATCTGCGAATTTTCACATTGTCGCTCGTTAATCTCGAGTAATATGCTTTAATCAGATCATCGCGTTCAGATATAGGTATGTGGTCTCTATATGGTTCAAAGGCATCAGGGAAAATGTGACTCGCCCCGTCTTGATAGAACCAGTGAAGTTCACTTTTACGACACATGAATATTCCTCTCAATATCAAAGATTCTACCCTATCCGGATGTTCTTGAGCATATATCAACGAAAGAGTTGACCCCCACGATCCGCCAAAAACATGCCATTTTTCTATTTTAAAAAATTCTCTAAGCATTTCTAAATCTGAAACTGATGCATGTGTGTTATTTTCATTAAGTTCCGCATAGGGAGTAGATTTGCCACATCCTCTTTGATCGAATTGTATGATATCAAATTTAGCTGGATCGAAATACCTTCTGTAATCTGGCTGGCTACCTCCACCCGGGCCTCCATGAATTACGATTACAGGTAACCCTGACTCGTTACCTGTCCTCTCCCAAGCAATGGTGTGTAATTCTGAAACCCTGAGGAAACCTGTTGAGTGTGGTTCAATTTCAGGATACAAGACATCATCTATACTGGACAATTCTGTTTGCATGTTACCTGCATAAATCATAAGGTATTGTTATTTTCGATAAACAAACCGTTTATTCGATTAGATAGTTTGGCTTCAAAAATGGAAACAAGCCATGCAACTGAAGTATTTTCAAAGTGGGCGCTGATGGGTAAAGACGAAGGGATGGAAAAAGGTCATTACCAATCTGTTAAAGCTATGTTAGACCTAGCAATCCCCCAAATACAAGAGAATTTTACAGCTATTGATCTAGGCTGTGGCAATGGATGGGTTGTTAGGTTATTGAAGGAATTAGGGTCTGTGCATGCTGAGGGAGTTGATGGTTCAGTTGAGATGGTAAAGAAAGCAAAGTCAATTGATGCGACTGGAAAATATACTCAAGGATTACTACCTGACTGGAAGCCAGAGACTGATTTTGATTTAGTTCACTCAATGGAGTTCTTATATTATCTTAAAGATCCAAAAGAAATGTTGAAGCAGATCCAGAGTAATTGGCTAAAGGAGAATGGCATACTAGTGGCCGGTGTAGATCACTATTTAGAAAATGAAGAATCTCTTACTTGGCCAAAATATGTTGGTGTTCACATGACTACAATGTCCAAATCTGAATGGAGAGACGCGATGGAAGACGCAGGTTTTCAGGATGTGGAAATTCATCAGGTTGCTGCAAAAGGTGACTTCCCGGGTACATTGGTTATGATTGGTCGGAATCGGGCAGTTTAATTGTTCCATTGAAAAATACGCAGGCTTCACAGTTTCCTGGACTTGAGCATTTAGGAGCAGGATATTCTTCTCCAACTGCTGAAATATGACCCATCCAGGAAATTAGTTCATTTAAATCCGACTTCGCATTTTCATAATCCTCATCCTGCATTCGCACCATTCTACCAGATGCTGCAATTAGAATCGCTGGTGGAAGTATTCTCCTTCGTAAATTCTTTGCTTTACCCGCCTCGTTTGCCTCCAACGCTAAACAGTACAAAGTAAGTTGAAGTCTATGCTTGTTCAATATTTCTCGCTCTGATTTGGTTTCAGCATATGGCGACTCAATGCCTGTTCCTAACTGTAATTCATTACCATTTTGAGAATCTTCATCATTAAAACTGGATAGGCATCCACTAGTCTTGGCATCGACTACCTGAAGCCATGAATTGTTATCTCTGTCTTTTAGGGCTATGACTAAATCCGCTCTACCGTCAAATATACACTTTGTTTCATGGATTTTGGTTACAGGAACATTGCCCATCGGTGTCCACCTTTCTCTGGTAATTTCATCTCGTGAGGCATGTAGGAAATTAAATGGCAACTCTGTTCTCAAGCCCTCTAGAGTCATCGCATCAAATTCTTCGCCTTTTGTTAGCTTACCTAATACACCGATATCAACCAATTTTGCTAGTTTCATCATCCGTTCCCTTACCCTCTTAGTGAGATTTTGATCATTGAACGATGATTGAGCTAATACTTCTTCCATTGTTTTTTCATCAAGTAATCTGTTTGGCTGATGTTCAGTCCAAGTTCTGTCGAGGTTTTCACTACCTATACCTGGATTGGGTAAACCTATTTCCAGTAACCTATGAAACAGAGAACCAAATTCAGTAGCAGAAGGCCAATATGATTCAATTGATTTTGTTGGAATGAAGTTCAGGGGTTCTGGACGCCAATTCATACGCATTGAAAGCCAATGACTTCTTCTACACTTCCAGGCTGTGTCCAATGAGTGAGAAGGGAGATTTACTTCATGGACAATTGACCTGATGTCTTGCTTAGGTTCTGAGAGACTTGAATTTTCCAATCTTTCTAAACGGTCTTGCCATTTTGATAAAGGAGAGATTAGCGGTTGTATGTCGAAACATGACGGGTGATGGAATACAGCAATTCCACTAACACAGCCCTTAGGTAAGTATCCATCATCTAGAAGGGCGCTTGGATTGATACTAAGAGTCTCACTTTGTTGATCTAAACCTCCATTGGACCAAACACATCCTTGATTGCCTGCCTGAATTGAGGCGTGCGCTAATCCATCCAATAACATGTAACCCATGTTATCTTGACCATCTTTACGGCTTAGATTCAAACAACCGTTGTTACCGATCTTTACACTACCTTCTGGAGCGCCTACAACAATGAGTCTATCTCTTGCTCTTGTTAAGGCCACGTAAAATTGTCTTCTTCTTTCAGCCAATCTCTGTCCTTTGTCCATCATATATGCTAACGTCCATAGTCCGCTTTGAGGTTTAGATGCTCCTCTCCATGGGTGAATTCTAGCTGCTATCATCTCAGGAGTAACAAGAACATTATCTCTTGAAGAGAGGGTTGTATCTTTAGTACCTATATTAAAAATATCATAAAGAACAACAATTGGTGATTCCAACCCCTTCGAGGCGTGAATTGTCATAACTTGAACTGCTCCACTAGTCCCAGCTGAGGTACTTTGAGGCCCGTCGGTTCCAAGTTGTTCAAGCTCTCTGAGTCGCAACAACGCTAGAGCTGCATCTCCTCCTTCCTTTTCGAGATTGTTTTCGAATAAAGATAGCCAATTATCGATATCTTGTCTGTCTCCTTCCCTAGGATAAGTTCGTAACAAGTCAGAGTGATCAACAACTAGATTCATGCAACCCAATATATCGTTATCAAAAACGGATTTTGCTAATCTTGTTAATAGGGATGAAAGTTGAGGGGTTGGGGCGATTTTGGATAAGGCCTCAATTTGATTTCCTGAGCTACTCATTAGATGATTGTGAAGGATTGAATCGTCCAAACCCACAATACAAGATTGTCCCACTTCTAAAGCTGCAGCTTTACTCGATGGATTGCAAGCTAACCAAAGCATTGACATTAAAGTGCGGACAGCGGGTCTTTCCAGCAGAATGCCCTGTTTATCGGCAACAGCAGGAATGCCATGCTCCTCTAAGACCTCGAGAATTGAGGGGATTCTGCCTCTAGACGAGACGAGTATCATCACATCTTCTGGCATTATCTTATGTCCTGAAGAAGATACATCAGTCCAAGAATCATTTTTGAAATCCTTAACCCTTGCCCTTTGCGTCGAAAACAGAGAAACCAACCTCTTTGCAAGTAATTGATTTGCAAGATCTCTATTGGTTGACTCAGGGTTTTCAAATGGATTAATTGGGACATTAAGATCCTGTGACAATTCAGCGTAACCCTGTGTTGTTGGGATAATCCACTCAAACATTGGTTCTCTATCTGATTCTCTACCAGCCAATAGATCTTGCGATTCTGCGTGCCAAGGACCTGGGAGCATGTGATGGCGTGTTGAGAATGTATCTTGGAAAATATAATTCATAGTATTCAATAGATTGGGTAATGTACGATGATTCGTTCTCATTTCGATATGGCCTTTTGAGCGCCTTTGAATCGAGATTGAGTCTATTTTTTCGCTTCCATCTCCATCAGTAAATGACACCCATTCATCCCGTTTTGCATCCTGTGATAGGAGTTTAGTAGACTGAACGAAGCTTGTTGACGACCCTCTACTACCAGGAATCGGCCTAGGGTCTCTCGCACTATGTGATTTTTTCAAATCGTCAAGTCGATGTTCCATAGCTGATTCCTGTTCATTCATTGTGCAAATTATGTCTACCGCTCTTCTCATTACTGTTAATTCAGCCTGCCTAAATCGATATATCGATTGTTTCATATCTCCGACTATACATATAGTTGGGTCCCATTCTCCAGCAGGTGGTCGTAGTTCGTCATCCTCGATTTGACGACGCCCCCACAAGCGAGACAATAACCTAAAATGTTGAGGGTTTGTATCTTGATACTCGTCGATTATGAACGCTCTATAAGATCTTCTTAATTGCCTCACAAGCGTAATCCTCCTCATCAGGTCTGTGTGAACTTCTGTCCCTTTCTTACAAGCAGCTATTGCCCGATGAAGATGGTCGTCCAACCATGGTTTACTTCCGATTGAATCAAGTGCATCAATAACCGGTTTAGGATACCATGTTCGACAGACTGCTGGGCATCTTGTTAGTAGTAAGTCTTCTGCAAATCTATGCATATCGTCGAAGTCTGCAACGCCTTCTGAGGATTTAAGATAGCTGAGAATCTCCTGAACGCCTTTGTTAACCGTGAACAGATCTTGGATTACCTCTATTTCTAAATCACTTTGCAACCTCATCAATTTCGCTGGTGGAAGTTGAGGAAGTTCGGTTGTTAATCTTGGAGGATATGCTGTTTGACCATCAACAGGAATTGGTTCTTGAATTACAGGATTGAGAAGGAAAGATGCGTTCCCAAGACTTCTCAATAATAATCCATCAGGTGTATTCATCAACCCTCTAATTTGTTGAGATATGGATTCTGCTTTTGTTGTGATAATCTCCTTAACGTCCTTTGACATGGTTTTATTCGCAGTTTTTGATAACAACCCAGATGGCCATCCTTGTGAATTTGGAGGAGAGGCTCGAAACAATGGCTTACAGTACATTTTGTTCAAATGTGAAACCGGTGCAATTGCATGTGATACAAGCCAAATCCATTGTAACTTCCATATTCTGCTATCACTATTCATAGTACACAAGTGTTGAACATATCTGAACCTTGTCATTCCACTAGGGTTATCCGCACCTGTAACAAAGTGAGAGCCTCCATCAAGCCAAGTCTCAATCCAGTCTTCGATATTACTCCTAAAGCTGGAATACCAATGATCCAGTATATGTTCTGTTGGATTAACAAAGAGATGATCTAAATCCTCAGATTTTATGTTCCTTCCTCTATTTCCCATTGATTTAGAGGCCTCTTCAACGAATAGTGACCGTTTCATTAAACCCCTTATTACCGTTGACGAGGCGTATTGTCCTCCAAGCCTGACAGACAACCGGTTTCTGGCATTCAAGAACTCATCAACATCTCCTTGCATACCCACCTCGATGGCGTCTGTTCCTCTCTGTAACCTCCAAGCAGTACGGATTGCCTCTTCCCTGAGTAAAATTCCATCCTCTTCACTAATTTGCTCTCCACCGGGGTTCTCACTCACCAAGCCAAGCCATGGAGATACAATAGAAGATAGAAACGAGTCGATTGTTGATATTGGAGCATCTTCTATCAAGGAGAGAAGCATTTCAATATCTCCTTGCTCTGAAATCCGAGCATCATGAAATCCGTGGATGTCTCCTTTTTTGGGGGGAGATGCTCGCAATCTGGATATCAATTTTCTAATTCTACCCTTTAATTCTGAAGCAGCCTTTTTTGTAAATGTTATAGCAACAGTCTCGGTTGGTAGCAAGCCCTGCCAATTCTTTATTTCTGTACGCTCTCTAGCAGGGCAGCGTAGTGCGCCCAAACCTTTCAAAGGTATTTTGGCAGCAGGTGGCAAGAGTCTCGTCGCCCTTTGATTATGTGATAGAATATGCTGAACATAACGGTGAGCCATTACTGTAGTCTTTCCTGTTCCTGCTCCTGCATCTAATGCGATGTGCCTATCGATATCAAGTCCGAGCCTTTGAGAGTTGTTGAAATTCATTACCAACCACCTCTATCGGATAGCCTACAAGTCTCTAATTTGTTGCAATTACAAGGTATCTTTCCTGCCTCTGCGTTTTCAATTACTCTAAGAGCGGTTGTGATTCGTTCTCTCATCCAAGCCCTAAATGGGTTTGATTTTGGTGACTCATTCTCACCAGGTCGTCTAAATTGGTCCACTAGATACTGAGAAGGCAAACCAATGGATTTGTCTCTTAAAATATCTACAAAATCAGGATCGATTTCAACCCATGGATTGGTCTTGGAACCAACCTGTGTAACTCCCACTCCAATAACTCTATGACCTGGATTTCCAATTTCCCAAGCCCGTGCATATAGTGCTAATTGCAACTCATCGAATAGCCCCTTTAAATGTCGTTTGTCCTTATCATCGTCCTTCGTTCCGTCCATTGATTTGATGTCTCTGATAATGACAAGTTTGCTCGCTGGAGTAGTCTGTCCTAAATCGATGTCGAGAGGTATTAATTCTGCTTCTTTGCAGTAATCATAATCTACAATCACTTGATCAACCCTATCAATAAAACCAGTTAAATTGAATGATTTCTCTTTTGTAAAAAATTCGGGCGACGGTGGTAGTTTTATTTTGACATATTTTCTGCCTCCATCACTTAACTCCCACTCGCTCGCAATTGGTGCACACCCGGTTAATTGATAATCAGATTCAATCATTCTCCCCAATCTGCCACCCATGGGAATTGAGGATGCGCCATCTAACCATTCGTTCCACAATTTTGGTGAAACTCCTATCATATCACGACACCTATGTGCGGAAATTCCGTCTAGCCTCTTCATCCATGGAGCTTTTTCGATTAAAGTGCCCAAGGCAACAGTCCACGCATCCTCGATGTTTTTTAATGGGCCCTCAATAAGACTTGTCGGATTTGTAACGGGCTTTGCAGTATCTACGCCATGAGATTTAAGTATGGCCTCTTCGACCTGATGTACTATATTTCCTCTAGCATTTGACGCCAAATCTTCAGTTATTTTTTCATCAATTTTTAATTTAAGATGATTGTCAAACCACGCTTTTCTAGGACAGAACAACCAGGCTTGTAACCTACTTTGGGACCAAACCTTTGGCAGATTTAATTTGACACCGGAAATACCAATCCGATCATCCAATTTACCAATACCCGTCGACGGTGGTAATATCGGGCGAGGGTCTTGCCCTAGCACTCTCTT
>DAZU01000020.1:0-3269 GCA_002507425.1 Euryarchaeota archaeon UBA53 | reverse complement strand
ATTATTTGACCCAAATGGGGCCATGTTTGTGATGTCCTAGCGGTGGGTATTACCTTATTGTTAGGAATTAATGTATAATCATGTGATCTAATCATTTGGCTTGCTTTTGAGAATGGAAATAACTCTCCCTCCTTGAATGAGGAGATTTCAACTCTACGCTTGTATTGATCATTTACTATATCGGTCCTAGCTGCTTGGAGTATCGTGTCTTTACTAAGAGGTGGAGAGGTTATTTCTCTATTTTCTATTATGGCTAAACCAGACCTCTGTGAGATGTCTCTTGGCAAACTTCCGCTTCTCGAGGTTTTTACCCCGGACGGTAACATTTCCATTGAACTCACATTATGCATTAATCGCAACCCGATTTCGGGGATAGTTTTCCAAACCCACACCCGATTTGGATTGTCAGAATGCCAAGAATCAGGTCGGATAAATGGAGGGGGGTTTTCGAATTCAATACCATTATTTTCTGTTTGAATTAAGGTAAACCATTCTTCAAGGGGGCCTGACTTTTCGACTCCTTCTTCAAGGCTTGAATCCAATATTATCACGTCATCAGCACAGTTGATTATATGCCTTAAATGGTGTCGACCTTGCCTTAATCTTTCATCTGGCCGATTAATCCCCAGCCTATTCCTAGCAGGCTCATCTAACCATGGGACTTGAGGTGGTTTCATTGACCAGAACTGAGAAACTAAACGACCCAAAATAACTGTTTTACTGGTCACTCCAAGAGCCTGTTCTGGACTCAATATTTTCAAGTTGTTATCTGTACCTCTCCGGGATGGAATCTTCGTTCTCTTTGCAATATTTTGTAACATATCAAAGAAGTCGTCGTCATCGAAATTAGATTCTAGATGCTTCCTTAACTTTGTAATTGATTCTACGAAATATTGTATACCTGGTATGGAGTTTGATTCCGATGTATCCTTTTTAGATAATGAATCAAAATCTATCTGCTCGAGTAGTGAATTAAACCAAGATATTGGATTCAATTTCGCATCGGGTAATGGTAACTCTTTGCCGCTAATACATCCTATGCAAGTTTTGAGAGCAAACTGTTTGTCATTATCTGATAGAATAGGGCTCATCCACCTCGCAATAGATGCAATCCACCATTGGCTCTCTTCAAGGGCTTTTGACCCTTTTTCGTCATCTGGGAAACGAGGCTTTGCTTGAGCGAGAGTGCCGAGCCATCGGCCTAGAGCTCCTTTTCCTCCCAATACGTGGAAACTCCTTGCTATTTCAGATAATACATCGGGATGTAGTTGCGGAGACCATTGCTCGTTTTCAGGATGTATTTTGTCAAATATTTGCCATCGCATAGGTAGTCCAATTTGTTCTGAAATATCCTTAAGTTTTGTCAATGACCATGCTTCTTCTCCCCTAGATATCTCAATGATTGAAAGTAGTCGAGAAACTGCTGGCGTTGACAGTAAATTACGCGATCCTCCTCTTTGCCTTATTCCTAATTGTCTAAAATAAGGCCGCAATTTTTTCTTTAAATCATCTGGATCTCCATCAACAATCAGCAAATCATGATCGATATTTGCAATAAGTTCTCCAATTGCAGAGTAGTAGTGAGCGTTAGATTCTAACATTATGTGATGTATGTCGCTGTTAGAGTTAGGAGATTTCCAGTTAGAATAGTTGCTTGGTGCCCAAACATTGTGCTTTGGGACCCATCTAGGAATTTCTGAATCCTTACGGATTGTCTGAATGTCCTCAATATATTCTCCATGAAATCCCAGTCTATGGGAGCCTGGATGAACTAATTGGTGTAAGTTAACCATCTTGCTTACCTTGTTTAATATTCCAAGTTCTATCTCTGTAAGATTACTGGAATGATCCATCATGATTATGCCTGAGATGTCGCGAAGAGTGAATGGAATATCTGGTGAATTACCCAAGCTTTCGTAAACGATACGATTTTTTCTTGCGGGATGAGTCATGCCCAATTTGTGTTCCAGATTTTTTATTACCTTGTCACAAGCCATTGCACCAGGGTCTTCTTCCCATTTATGAGGATTAACTAATGAGATTAAATTGCGATGTAACGATAGGATTCTGGTAGATTTTGAGCGGTTCCAAACATGACTTGGATTGGGTTGAATTAACGGAAATCCGAAGTTCTCAGCGCTTGATTGCAAGGCTCTGTGTGTAAGTTCGAATGTCACGCCATCATCTTCCATGACAGAAGGAAGTCTCAAATCAATATGCAGCGTAGATATTAATCTTTGAACTGTTACATGATGAGATGAATCTACAATACCACTTTTTATTTTCGAGTGTAACTTTTCTATTCCTTGTTTTCTAGCATCTTCTGTTGGATAGATTACCATTATACGGTGGCCAGATAAAATGCCATCAATGAGCCAATCTGGGATACCAAGTCCCGGCTCGATGGATTCCATTGACAATACTGGGTTTGCCAACGTTCCTTCAATATGCATACTTTTCACCCACGTATGGATTATCACAAATGTGGGGGTTCATTAACCCACGCTAGATGCTCTGAAGGCAATCATTGAAAATATATACGTTGTAACATAAAATATGCGAGCAAAGATTTGGGCTGTTTTGATTTTATTCATTTTTTCTAGCATCCCACTTGGAAGTGCGGGTGAACCCCAGAAACTGGATAACGTAGGAGCAGTTTTTGGAGGAGTTCATGTAAACGCAAATGAATCTGGAAACTTATCTCTAACCTTTAGCGAAATGCCTGCCATAGTTGAAGACTACACTGCTACATGGTGTACAAATTGTATCGACGTTGAGCATGCGCTGAATGACGTCGAAGAGACAAATGACTTGCAACAATACCATTTTCACAGATTTATTGGCGAATCTGAGGATCCTTTAGGGTCGGAAGAAGGTGATTTGAGATGGGAAGAGAGATACCAATTTCGACAACCTCCGACAGTTGTCTTCAATGGAACAATAAAGCAGGTTGGAAGTGTTCCTGCCAGCGAAAGTTTGCAAACCGATTACAATGAAAACCTGGATAACCCTCTGCAAATTGGAGTAGAGAGTAGTTCTCTAATTTATTCAGTTGGAGGAGTTGATACGAATCCTGTAATATCTTGGAATCTTGTTATAGATTCAGAAACTCTACCCGATAATGGCACTGTAAAGTCAATGATTTGGGTGGTCGAAAATTTAGCATACTTCCCTGATGGAACGAATGGAAAGGAGTATTATCACAAGAGTGTTCGTATGGTCATCGACCTAGGCTTATCCCTATCAGGAACAGCTGAAATAACTCTTCC
>DAZU01000112.1:2396-4677 GCA_002507425.1 Euryarchaeota archaeon UBA53 | reverse complement strand
AGCCCCAGTTAATTGCAGTCGTTGTAAAGCACACTGGTTATCCTGAAGATTTTATAGAAATGGATCAAGATTTGGAAGGAGAGTTGGGAATAGACACTGTAAAGCAAGCTGAAATTATGGGTGATGTTAGAGAAATATTCTCATTGCCTGTTGATGAAGATTTCATACTTGCTGACCATCCAACACTCAACCACTTTGTCGCATATATTCAGAAGATGAAAGGGAATGATGCTCCAACTTCAACCGGTCCATCTCCAGATGATGTAGCGCTCGTCTCCAATGATGAGAATTTAGAGGAGGTTGAAGAAACTCATAGGAAGTCAATTTCTACCAGAAGGTGGCAAGTTGAGATAGAACCCTGTCCCGCAATGGCAGAGGGAATACAACTTGGTGGAACCATTGTATTAACTCAAGATAATTGGGGTGTTGCAGACTCCTTGGCATCAGAACTAGTTTCTAGAGGGTTTAATGTAGCAAAAATAGGCTTTGAATTTGGTGCCAAATCAGTAACTGAACAAGAGGAATTGTCAGGTCACACATTTAGGGCAGACCCGAGCGATGAGTCACAAATCTCTGAAATATGCTCAAAAATAGAAAACGTTACGGGAATTATACACTTATCACCGCTTTCTCTTGCAGGCAGCTCTTGGGAGGAATCAGCCTACTCAAATCAAATAAATTTATCAGCTCAATCGTGGTTTAGCCTTCTGAAAGGTTTCGATTCTCAATTATCAAAACTAAGTGTTGGGTTGGTGGCAAGCGTTACAGCACTTGATGGACGTCATGGTAACCGAGGAGAGAGATTTAATTCACTGGCATGCGCTGCCAGCGGAGTAACAAAATCCTATTCATTGGAACGTGATAATCTCAGATGCAGGGCCCTAGATTTGCATCCAGAGTTGCTAGTTGATAGTGAGCATGTAGCTTCTGTTATTGCAGACGATTTGCTAACTGCAGGAGGAGAAGTCGAGATAGGTATTGACCGAGATCAAAGAAGATGGACTCTTGTTTGCTTTGCAGAAGATTTGGTTGAAGAAATTAAACCACTCCAGTCCGATGACTTGTGGTTAGTTAGCGGTGGAGGTTCAGGCGTTACAGCAGCATCGATAGTTGGTGTAGCAAATGCAAGTTCAGGTGCAGGGGCTCACTTCATCTTGTTAGGACGAAGCAATCTGGAAAAAGAAACTGCGGATTGGATAGGCTGGAATGATGAACAATTGGCTGCAAGGAAATTGCAGCTAAGGGAAGCATTAGTTGCTGATTCTGAATCTGGAAAGGTTACTATGGTAGATTGGAATAATGCATGGACAAAGCTAACTAGGAGTATGGATATATATCATACAATTAGTCAAATCCAATCAACAGGAAATACAGCGGAGTATTGTTCTGCTGATGTTACAGATCAAGAATCTATCATAGAAGCAGTAGGTGGTAGAACTGTTACAGGAATTGTTCATGGAGCTGGACTTGAAGAATCCAAGTTGGTTGCTGACAAGGAATGGAATAGGTTTGACCTAATTGTGAGAGTAAAGGTAGATGGATGGAGGTGCTTACATTCCGCAGCAGGTAAATCATTACGCTTTGCATGTGCTTTTACAAGTGTAGCTGGACGATTTGGTAATGCTGGTCAAACAGATTATGCGGCTGCTAACTCAGTATTAGATGCTGAAATGTCCCGTATGACAGCTAACTCTGAGTGCAGAGCAGTCGCAATCGCTTGGACAGGTTGGCGTGATGTTGGTATGGCAACACGTGGTTCGATAGAATCAGTCTTTGAAGCATCTGGAATAGAGACTCTTTCGGTTGAAGATGGTGTAAGTATCTTCGTAGGTGAAGCGCTTGCAGGTGGTAAACGTCGAGTTTTGGGCTGCGGTGCGTTAGGCAAAATGGACCGTTTCGATTCCTTTAGAGAGGCTCCTCTAAAGCTGGAAGCGGACATGGCAGCCGCAATAGCGGATCCTCGAAGATTCCCGTTTATCGATAAATTGCTCCACGTGGAAAAGGGCAAATCCTTGACCTCACAGTGTACCTTATCTATACAAGAGCACCCATTTTTGATAGATCATTCGATCGATGGTATCCCATACCATCCAGGTGTAATGGCACTGGAAATGTTTGCTGAGAACTCCATGCTCCTTATGCCTGAATTCATACTTGCAGGGTTTGAGGAGGTAAAATTTGGTCTACCCGTCAAGGTTATGAAAGGCGAATTAACAGTTAGGGTAGAATCGACTCTGCATAAGAGAGAAGGCAATATCTCATGGGTTAAATGTAGGTTAGT
>DAZU01000112.1:1400-2006 GCA_002507425.1 Euryarchaeota archaeon UBA53 | reverse complement strand
ACAATTCGTCTTGTCGAGTCATCCGATGATTTGCGCTCATTTTTGCAAAACGAAGTAGATTCTCTTCCTCAGATTGGTACTCCTCCTGACGGAGATTTACAGCACCACTCTAGCTTCATCTATCTTCGATATTTCCACGGCCCTAGATTCCAATCACATGGCGGGGTTATTAGAGGAATTGAAAATGGAGTAGATGGAGTTGCTTTGATGAGACATCAACTGCCTGTAAAAGATCAATTCAGTGTCGAGACAGATGGTGAAGAGGTTCTATTGGAAGCACTACCTATGCTAATAGAGGCAGGATTTCAAAATGCAGGTTTAGCCACTATGGAAAGCGATGGCTTTTCGAGCCTACCAGTAGGAATAGAGTGGACATCTATCCTTCGGGTACCTGAAGCAAATGAGAAATTGAGAGTAAGGTCTGTAAAAGTCGCATCGCAAGATTCTGGAGTAACTATTCATGATGTTGTTGTGGTTGGTGATGATGATGCACCAGTAATATCCCTGAAGGGATTGAGATTGAAGGCTATGAGTGAAGTTAGTTCAGATCAAAGGTTCACACTATTGAGGTGAGACTTTGGAGATAATCGAGCCACCTAAGGGGCC
>DAZU01000112.1:0-1010 GCA_002507425.1 Euryarchaeota archaeon UBA53 | reverse complement strand
AGAGCTTCAATGAAGAGACTCAGAGATCATAATTCAGGCAGGTTACTACTTGAGAAGTGTTTGATTAATTGGGGTATTGAAATTGAATTAGTCGAGGTTTTGCGCACAGAATTAAGAGCGCCATATTTGTCATGGTTGAACGGTGTTTGGAAAAATGAACCATTACCGGGAATAAGCATCGGACATTGTGAAAATTGGGCTGTTTGCGCTTTAATCGAACCGGGCTATTGGGTCGGTATTGATTCAGAGATGAAAAATCGAGGGATTAACTCTAACGCTTTTGATATGATGGCTAAAGGTGAGGAGTTAAATTTTTTAATTAAAAATTCCAAAAAAGCAATTGAAATTTGGACAGCCAAGGAAGCTGTTCAAAAGGCAGAAAAACAAGGCATGAACTTAAACCCTAGAGATATTAAATTGAGCGATTATAATGTTGAATCTTTCATACACGACGATATTATGGTCTCTGTTTCTTGGAGAAAAGCAGGTGAAAATCCCCGCACACCTGAAGATGAATTAATTGACAAAACGCTAGAAGCAATGAAAGAAAATCCTGAATTCAGTATTGGCTGTAAGACTGTTAGAAATAATCTTTAGCAACATACATTCTTTGATTAATGATAAGGAATTAGAACAACTATGGACAAGGGACTTTGGAAATGGATTTCATCCTCTTCCATAGTTGCCTCGTTGTGTTGTCTACCCTCTGTCATAATGGTGATGTTCGGATTATCAACTGTGTCCACCGCAGCAGCACTATCCGACACACTTTACTGGGGGAAAGATGGCTATTGGTGGTTTAGACCAGCAGTTTTTGTCCTTGCAGGGGCATTCGTTAGTATCGGCCTAATCTCATATTTCAAAAAGCAGGGTGTTTGCACATTAGATGATGTAAGAAGAGAGCGAAGAAAAGTGATAAATATCTCAATTCTATCGTTTAGTTTAGCAATAATAGGATACCTAATCTTTAATTTTGTAATCTTAGAGATTGTTGGTATAGCTGTTGGTTT
>DAZU01000055.1 GCA_002507425.1 Euryarchaeota archaeon UBA53 | reverse complement strand
ACTAAAGCGATGATGGATAGAATTTGGAATGTAGTCTTTCCAATGAAACCTAAACGGATTGCCCAAATTTCATTTTTTTGCGAAGTTGTTCCTGTCCTGAAAATTTCTTTTGTTGTAAAGGTGATTACTAGTGTAGTAATGATTGCAGCAATTACGGGTAGGAAGAATATGATTGTTGCGAATGGTCCGATCAATGTTGCAGACCACATTAACGGATATTGATCAGATAAAGACTCATCACAGTAGGGAGTGTATGATAGTTCTTCACCGGATGCTGTTGCTCCAATGCCATCTCCTGCTCCTTCGCAGTAAATCCATAGAATCTCACCAAGTGCTTCATGGAATCCACCATATGCGAAGTAACCGATTAAAATTATCAAGAATGATATAATTGGAATGAAGATTTGAGCACGATATCTGTAGGACTCAACTACCCACTTTGAAAAGCGGTTCTCAATGTAGAAAAATGGAGCACTTAGATAGAGAAAAACTAGCATTACTCCTGTTGTGTAGAATATTATGCGTATGAAATACAAAGATTCAACTTGTTCAAGTGTGTAGGGAAATGCGTAAAAAATAGATACTGTTAAACAGCGGATTGATTCAGTAAAAAGCATCATTCCTATGAAGCGATTTTTTGTATTCTTGGAATCGGCACGAAAAATCAAAAAGGTTAGGAATAGAAGTGCAAATCCACTAAAAATAGTGAAGAATGCCATCAAAGTCCAGAAGCCAAATGGTTGGCCCGCCATAATATCTATGTTAGTGAATATTCGCCAATAGTAATCTAAAAGCGAACCCACACCACTCATACATTAAAGTAACAAAATTCGCTTTATTGTCTAATCGCCTGATTTATATCAAGAATTTAATTATCACACACCATTAATGATAGCCGCATGATAATCAAAATTAATGTAACAACCAAAGCATTGGTTAATCTCAATCCTAACGCAGTATCATGTCAGGGGATCTTCAACATATCCATGACCCCGCTAAAGCAGAGGAATTTGTTCGTAGTTTGGGGTTACAGGTTGGTGGAGCTGGCCATCCGTTCGTAGGTAGTTGGGGAACTAAGGGACTCTATGCATATAGTTCAGGACAATATAGCGGCATGGCCTATTTCGGTACAGGCGGAAGCGAAAGAGACCGTCTCACAATGCCGCATGAATCTGACAAGTATCGTCCATGGAACCGGTACGATCCTGATATTCCTGCGGACATTCGCAAGAAACTTATCGATTTAGAAGATGATGATTCTACTACCATCGGTCGACCCCCGCAACCCGCACTGGTCCAACCTTCAGTAGGGACTTCATCCATCGATATTTCTGAAGGGAAAATAGCCCTAAAGAGCGTACACGGCAAATACCTTAGCGCGCAGCCAGATGGTCGGGCTGAGTGGAATCGTGAGATTGCAAGTGGCTGGGAACATTTCTATCTTGAAAAGCGTCAAGGCGGTAAAATCACACTCAAAAGTATTCACGGCAAGTATACTTCGGCACAAGCCGATGGTACTGTGCAAATAAATCGAGATCATGCACCACCTGGTGGCTGGGAAGAGTTCAGTGTCGAAAACCGTGGCAACAACGTGGTCTGTTTGAAGTCCTGCCACGGGAAATACCTGAGTGCGCAGCAGGATGGCACAGCACAATGGAATCGAGACCGTGCACCGAGAGGCGGATGGGAAGATATCCAGATAGTGCGTCAAAACGGTGCAAGTCAAAGAGAATCTGCAGCAATTGCCGCATCCATGCCCCCGAGCGTAACCGTTTCAGGAGCCGGAAGTTCAGAAGTGAATGGCACCTACGTATTCAAGACAGGCAAACATGAAAATAGGCACTGGGGCACTATCGCTGGCCACTACCAGCACACCCAGAATCCGGAACTCTTCATCGCCTTCCAAGACTGCGGAACGACTCATCAACGCCCGGAGTGGAACAAATGGATGATCATCTCGAACATTGGCGTTCTCTATGCGGCCCACACCGGTGGAAAAATCGGCGTTCCACCGCGCGAAGGCGGATGGGAAACCGTCGACGGTTGGAAGAACCCGGGCGCACCCGGCGGCGCACATCCTGCGCCAACTGTCAAGCATAGCGACCAAGCGTCCAAAGCAGCTACTAAAATTCAAGAGCACGCAGGAATTAAGCAACAAGAATCGATTGAAATTTTAGAGGCCGTGACCGGGAAGCCAGTTCGTTTCAAAATCAATAACCGACCAAGCAGTAACGATGCTTGGGTCGGCATCTACCCTTCACACGCGAGCGACCAAGATCACGGAGCGCATAACAATCGATGGAAATGGCTTCGAGACATCGATGTGAACAATGCATCACTCCCAAAACAATCGGCAGGCAGTCATAGCATCCGAGTATTCTCTGATGGAGGATATACGCTACACGAAAGGAAAGATTTCACAGTAGAGGCTGTCAAGGTTGAACCACTTGACCCAGTCGCCGTGAAATCAACCAGGAAGAATGCATGGATCGCTTTAGCCATTGGTTTACTGTTGCTCGCGCCTGGAATTCCTCTGTTTATTTTGGGCCTTGGTGGAGGATTCCAGCATGAGGCGGTCTCTTCTGGAACTTTCGAAATCGAGGATGGAGACGGACAAGGAGACTGGGGATTCGAAATTTTCATTGAGGGGGCGCCAGGTGATTTTAATGGAAATGGTCTCCATGATTATTGTGAAAATGTCATCATAAGCGCCAATCATACTGGTGGTTGGTTTACCAACCCAGGTGAAGCGCATAAGACTGAAAATCCACCAGATGAAAGTAGAGAAGTGTTCTACCTTGAAATTGCTCACGAGGGCAGTGAAGGCTGCGGTTCTCATCATTATCCAGAACAAGCAAGTCACGACGGAGTTCAACTCGTCAAAATCGGACGAGTCTGCAATGGTTGTAAGAGCGGCACTACGACTATCACTGCACAAAATGTAGAAGGCGACTTGATGTGGATTAAAAGCGAAGAAAATCAAGAAACACTTGGAATGCTAATCCCAGGAGCCATCATGATGGGTATTGGGGCATTTTTATTCTTAGGTTCCTTACTTGTCATCGTCAGAGCAGGGGGTCTCTTCCGTGGCGGACGTAATGGGGATTCTGCTGATTCGAATCACACCATAGGAAACCTATCGAATGCTGGAAATTGGTTTGCAGAACTTTCCAAACAGTCTAAGGCGATTGAAGATAAAATAGCTAGTGGCGAGAAACTGAGTAATCATGAGCGCGTTATGGAAGAAATGAAATTCCCTGACAAGGCAAAAGTTGAATTCGACATAAAGCAAGGTAGTTCTTTGTGGAAATGGCATTCCCATTTGTTCAATGACCCTGCAAAATCAGCGATTATTGCGAGAGAATTAGGCTTACAGGTTGGGGGAACCGGTTACGACTTTGAAGGCAAATGGCGCGATAAGGGGCTATTTGCATACCATACAGGAAAGTATGCAGGCTGTGCTTACTTTGGAATTGGAGGCACCGCAGATGAAGAACTCGAACAAAAGGGTGGGGGCGACAAATATCGTCTTTGGGAAGTCAATGACCCTAATATGCCAAATTCGGCACGTGAAAAGTGGCGTAAGATTGAACACATTCTCGCTAGAAGTTATTACCTCTATCCTCCAAAATGATGAAATAAA
>DAZU01000054.1 GCA_002507425.1 Euryarchaeota archaeon UBA53 | reverse complement strand
AAGCAATTAAAGAAAATCACTCAAGGAGTCTTCCATCTACTGAAAGATCTTCATATGCTTGCATAGGTTCCTCAAGTTCTTCTGGCAATGGTGGAACGTTAGAACGAGTAACAAACTGCTTTCCATCTACTATCTCTATAACATAATTCACATTCTCAGAGTTATATGTGTCTATGAAATCACTCCTTTGATGGGCACCCCTACTTTCTTTCCTTTCAATGGCTGCTCTAATCGTTGCCTCAGCACTATCTATTGAGCCGAGCAAATCAAGTGCAAGTGCAAGATCTGAGAATCCCTCAGCACTAGGCCTAACATCGACATCTGCTGATGCTTCCTTCACTTTCATTAATTCTTCAAGGCCTTTATTCAAACCCTCTCCTGATCGTAAAACTCCGCAATAATTCCACATTATATTTCGAACTGCTCGTTGCAAAGGCCGAGCCAATTGTTCTCCAGTGGTCGTTAACTCGTCAAGTTCCTTGATTGCTTCTTGAATTATCGCTCGATTTCTTGTCTGGAGATCTAGGGTCGTTGAAAAATCGGCCGCTTCGTCTCCTGCGATTTTACCAAATACCAAAATTTCTGCTAGAGAATTTCCACCAAGTCTGTTGGCGCCATGAACTCCAGAAGTACACTCGCCGGCAGCATACAATCCTATTACTCCGGTAGAATGCGTTTCTGGGTCAACCATTACTCCGCCCATACTGTAATGGGCAGTTGGCGCTACTTCCATTGGGTGCTTTGAAATATCAAGCATTTGTGATTCCATAAACTGACGATACATTCTCGGAAGTTTTTCAAGAATAATTCCTTTGTCTACATGGCTTATATCCAAATAAACTCCGTTGTTTTCTGTCCCACGCCCCTCGTGAATTTCGTTATAATTTGCTAAAGCTACTCGATCTCTTGTGGATAGTTCCATCCTGACTGGATCATACTTTTCCATGTATCTCTCGCCTTTTGAATTTGTCAATCGGCCGCCTTCTCCTCTAACTGCTTCTGTAACTAGAGTTCCAGCAAGCGACTCAGGGTGGACCATTCCGGTTGGATGGAATTGAACCATTTCCATATCTGATAACCTGCATCCTGCATTGAGCGCTAATCTCATTGCGTCGCCAGTGTTCTCATCTCTTCTAGAGGAACTTCTTCTCCATATTCGAGTATGCCCTCCTGCTGCTAGAACAACTGAATCTGACAAGAATACAGTTCTTTCTCCTGAATTTATATCAAATGCCATTGCACCAAAACATTGCTTTTGTCCATTTTGTGTATTTACCAACAGCCTCGAAACATAAGTCATGTCGATAATTGGTATCTGTAATTCTTCAACTTTGTTTACCAAGGTGTTGAGGATAGCTCTTCCTGTGTAATCTCCAGCATAGCAGGTTCTTCTGTATGTATGAGCACCGAAATATCGTTGGTCTAATTTACCATCGATTGTTCTTGCGAACGGCGCACCCCAATCAACTAATTCCTGAACTCTGTTTGGGGCATCCTTCACTAATATTTCAACAGTTTTCGGATCGCCTATGTTGTAGCCTTCCTGATAAGTATCAACGAAATGCTGTATCCAGTCGTCGTCCGGATCTACCGTCCCTAGGGCTGCATTGATTCCACCTGCTGCAAGAGTAGTGTGTGCGTCATTTCTGATTCGTTTCCCAATAACCATAACTTCACAGCCATTTTCATGCGCCGCAATAGCTGCTCTCAGTCCGGCTCCGCCTGATCCAATAATCAATACGTTGCAAATTTTTGTTCTATAATCTCTCATTGTATTTACATCCCATTTTAAGCTAATAGTAGAAGACTTAGTTGCATTACTGCTGCACCGAATAACGCACCAACAATCATGTGTTGTGGGCGCTTTTGCTCAAGTGCTTGTGGGATTAACTCTTTATATGCCACAACAGTCATGATTCCCCCAACAAATGCTAGAGAGCAACCGACCATGAATGGAGTAAGGAATGAACCCAATACTAGTAGTGCGAACATTGCTCCAAGCGGTTCAGTTAATCCTGTTGCCATAGCAACCAAAGTAGCTTTTAGCCTACCACCATTACCCGCTTTAATAGGAGCTGCAACCGCTATACCCTCTGGTATGTTATGCAACGCAATCGCTGCCATTAGAACGACACCATATTGTGCAGATTCTAATACAGCCACACCCATTGCAAGTCCCTCTGGGAAATTGTGTATTGCTAGGGCTATTGCAGTTAACATTCCTGATTTGTATAACCTTTTTTCTTTTGATAATTCTAGGAGATTTTCGTCTTTTGTATTGTAATAACTTGCAATGTAAACGATAACGACGCCGACCAAGAATGATATCGATATCGAAACGAAACCAAACTCCAGACCTCTCTCAAACCACAGGTCGAATATCGATATGAGTAGCATGACTCCAGCTGCCATTGAAAGTAAAAACGCCATCATTTCGGCAGTTATTTCTTTCAAAACAAACACGATTAAACCACCAATTCCAGTTGCTAGCCCTGCCAACAAGGCAAGTATGAATGGGAATACCCAGGATGAAGATTCACCCTCAAGGCCCTCAATTTGTATAAGCGGCTCATCGCTTGAACCCAAACCGCTCTGCTCCGCTATGATATTGAGAACTATCTCGGTCGCTAAACCTAAACTCTCTTGATTAACAATCTGGGATGTGTCTGTCTCTCGGTGATGTTGGGCATATTCCCATCCATAAAATCCGATTGTTGTAACTCCATGTTGATTGAAAGAACGATGATCGCTATTACCGCGTTCCTGCAATTGAACACTGGTAGAATATCCCTCCCAGCCGTCGCTAAGGACTTCACGATTTATTGATTCAATTGAATTTTTCAGCCCTGAATTTGAAACATCAATACCTAATGTTCCAAGGCCAATATTTGGATTTAGATTCGTAGAGTCGAGATTTATGTAAAGGTCAAGATTTTCAATTTCTTCAGCATTGGCATCGATATATGCTTGACTACCAAGTAGGCCTAGTTCCTCACCACCCCAAGTTGCAAACTTGATTGTAGGTGCCAAATCAAACTCACTTAATTGATCAGCAAGTTCGATTACTTGAGAAACTCCAACTGCATTGTCAACAGCACCAGGGCTAATATACACAGAATCATGGTGCGCTCCGATCATTATCTGACCATCACCACTACCCTCTAATTCCCCAGTAACTACCTGAACTGTTCTCATACCGATGTTATAACCTTCCCAAAATCCATCCAATGAGGCATAAAGTGTTGGATCATCCTCTGCCTGATCTATGAAATTATGGAATGTTACTGCAACGCTTTCAGCAATGTAAATGAAAGGAACTAATCTGTCTGCATACTCGCCATTGTATGCTTGGGGAAATGGAATAGTCTCGCCATTTTCCTCAACAGTAAGTGACCTAAATGGAGGAGTCTCAACACCCTCAGTGTATATCATGACCACTGCTGCTTCTTGGTCTAAGGCATTTTTGTATATGTCCGATAAATTTCTCCTGTCATTACCTTCCCAATTTATCATTATTGCCAAATCAGTGAGGTCTCCTGCTGAGGAGAAGTCCTGTTCTGAACCATTGTTTAGGAATGTGATGATATTATCGTGTTTGTGAGTTGAACCTGAATAACCAAGGAAGGTGAACATCTCTACGTGATTCAGTTCTCCAGTGGATTCTATCTGAACTCTTCCAGTACCTGCGGCACCGTCTGGAACACCCGGAACATTCTGTGCGCCCTGCTCAAGTTGTGCATGCATTAGGATTTGATGTTCATCGGGTTCAGCGTCTACGAACCAAGCGCCAATGACTTGGTATTCTTCAATTTGAACATTTCTCAAACCAATTTCTGTAAATCTCTGTTGTATATATGAAGTCGCTAATGATTCTTCGCTTGAGCCAGCGACCCTCGGGCCAAATGATGCAATTTGGTCAACGTCAGTGTAGATATCTTCGGTATTTACTGAGAATTTTATTTCAGGGTCCTCATGAAGTAAGCTCACCGCCATACTTGAAACTAAAACGATGGCTGAGATTACTCCAAGAATTGCTAATCTGTAATCTGAGATTAGCCCCATGAGGCGTGCCAGCAAGAGGCATTATCTAAGGTTTAGGTAGCCCTAAATTTATTGTTTGATATATGTAACACAACCATGGTTTGTCTTTACCCCATCAGATGCGAATGTTGAAACACTGATTCTCGTTCCGTGGAAATATGTCGATAATTTCAGCATACAACGAAGCTTGGGAAAATAAAGATGTAAAAGCACTTGCAGAACTAATACACGATGACTGTGTGTTTAATCCACATGTTGGTGGAGTAACCATGAGCAAATCCGACATACTCGGCTTTGCTGGCTCTGATAATTCTCCACGATCTGAACAAAACAGAATTCTCTTTGAAAATGACGAAGTTGGAGTTGCACACTCAGTTGTCCACTTCGCAAACGACTCTGATTCTGAGGCTGTAATGTCCTTCATGCGATTTAAGGATGGTAAAATAATACTAATGGAAACTGGAGCTACTCCTCTATCTGAAGACTACAAATTAGTTGGATCAGAGTGATATAATCTCGATTACAGATTACCTTTTATTGCCCTATCGCTGTGTAAGGGCCCAAAGCATGAAGTCAAAGAAGAAGACTCGCTATAAATGGTTGTACAAAGATAATTATCAATAAACAATGCATTTAACTCGCCCAATCATCTTGAGCAAGGCTTATGATGATAAACAAGAAACACGGCAGCGTAAATATGCCAGAACCACTACCAGATTTTGGCAACATCCACTTTGATGGTACGTTACGACCATCCCAAAAAGCTGCATGTGAGGAAATCATTCCACAATTAGAGAATGGTGAAACTAGACTCTATGTTGTAGCCCCACCTGGATCTGGAAAGACTGTGCTAGGACTTTATGTCTGGGCGGATTTAGTCAAAAAACCAGCACTTGTGCTTTCACCTAATTCAGCCATCCAAGCACAGTGGGCAGCCAGAACCTCCCTGTTCGACATGGATGGAAAAGAGGATTTCATCAGTACGGACCCCAAAAAACCGGGATTGCTTACTTCGCTTACCTATCAAGCAGTAACTGCACCAGGCAAAGGAGGAGAGGACATTGAAGAAATGGCGCTAATTGCATGGTCTGAGAAATTAATTGCTGAAGGTGAAGCGCATGACCATTTGTCTTGCGAAGCATGGCAGTCGGATTTGAAAGAAAAAAATCCGAAATATTACGAAGATAGATTGGGTGCCTACCGGAAAAAAGTCAGAGACAAAATCGCTAAGGAAGGTAATGCAATCTCTATTTTAGGAGAGAGTGCAAAGGCCAACCTTGAAAGATTGAAGAATATTGGAATTGGCCTAATTATTCTCGACGAATGCCACCATCTGATGCACCACTGGGGGCGTATTCTTGCTGAAGTCAAGGAAATATTTGGCAACCCTGTCATCTTGGGATTAACTGCTACTCCACCAGTTGCGAAAGATTTTGATGAAGATGATTCTTCTAGATATGACGAATTTTTTGGTTCAGTAGACTATGAAGTCCCCGTTCCTGCATTAGTGCGTGAAACAAACCTAGCACCTTATCAGGACTTATGTTATTTCGTGAGACCTGACTCTAAGGAATTGCAGTATATTGCAGGGATTGATTCAGAGTTTGAAGAGTTGCTTGCTGAATTGCGAAACAAGGGAATTCATCGTGAATCAGACCGAGTTCAAGATTTAGACACATGGGTTTTCCAATCTCTGAAGGAGAGAAAATCTCCAGGAGGTTCAAGTATGGGTTGGAGCGATTTCCACAAGAAACACTCAGCATTTGCCGATGATGGCCGCAGATTTTTGCAATTACATAGCGCTGAGTTACCATATGATGTACCTAAGATTGCAATCCATGATTTCGATGAATCTTGGACAAGAATAAGCATGTTACGAACAGTTCTAGACCGATACATACGCTATGGCTTGAGACGTTCTGAAAGTCAAACAGACCATGCTTTATCTGACTCTGTAGTTTCTAGACTCAGACTTCTTGGAATACAAATCACAGAAACTGGTTCAAGACCATGTGCATCACCTGCTGGAAGGGTTATGGCTTACTCTTCATCAAAAATTTCAGCTCTTGAAAAAATTGTTTCAACTGAGAGAACGACGTTGGGAGAATCGATTAGAATTGTTATCGTTACAGATTTTGAAAAAACATCTGCTACATCCCTTGTTGACGGAATATTGGATGATGAAGCTGGTGGAGCAATCGCCGCATTCCGTTCAATGGTAAGCCATGGAGAAGGTGATTCTCTAGACCCTATCCTAATGACTGGAAGCACAGTACTGGTTGATGACGATCTGTTTGAAAAGTTCATTAATAGAGCAAAACAATGGGTTGAAGAGAATGATTTGGACATCAGATTCGAAAACCAATCGAGAGAAGGATACCATGAAATTCAAGGAAAGGGAAAGGATTGGATACCTCGTTATTATTCAGTGATGATAACAGAGTTTTTCCAAGAAGGACTAACAAAATGCTTGATTGGCACCAGAGGGTTACTTGGTGAAGGGTGGGATGCTTCGCGAATCAATATACTTGTAGACTTGACAACAGTAACCACTAGCATGAGTATCAACCAACTACGAGGCCGCTCAATACGATTAGACTCGAATTGGAAAGAAAAGGTTGCAAACAACTGGGACATCGTTTGCTTAGCTGAAGAATTCACTAAGGGATTTGATGATTACGAGCGTTTCAAGCGAAAGCACGAGCAATTGTATGGAGTTTGCGATGATAGCACTATTGAGAAAGGAGTAGGGCACGTCCATGCAGCATTCAATGATGCTAAACCAGAAGGTGTTAGCGAGGGTATGGAATTGTTTAATGAAGAAATGTTAGAAAGGGCAAAAAATCGAGAACACGTTAGAA
>DAZU01000096.1:6702-8054 GCA_002507425.1 Euryarchaeota archaeon UBA53 | reverse complement strand
TTCCATAGAACCTACATCATAACCCATTTTTTCAAACGCCTCGATATCCTTTCGAAGTTTTTCCTCAACTCTTTTGATAGGTATACCTCGATTACCTTTTGAAATTCGACTATCACTGATCAACTGTTCAAATTCGTATAACGACAATGACGAAGTAGAGGTATCATCCACCACTCCTTTTCTCACTAATTCCATCCATTCCTTTTCTAATAAGGATCGATGCCTTGCAGTTCTTCGAACCTTCGTATCAACATAATTTTCCGTGTCTCGTAATAGCTCCGAGTCAAGTTCAAATTCTCTTAAAATCGTAACTCTATTGACTATTTCATCTTCTCCATAAAGGGAGGAATCTAATGATAAAAGCGAATCTATTAACGAGGATGCCTTATGATATACCACCTCTTCTTTTTTGAGCCAGTCTAATGCACTACGAGGCTCCTCCAATAATCTCGTCCTCCAAATATCCATTGCAAACCCTTTATCTTCCCAAGAGTCGACTATTTGCATTCCGTGTAATTCTAACTCTCGCCACTCCTGATCCAGAGAGTCAACTAAGTCAACAAATTCTTCGGTAGAACCTAACTTCCCTGCACTGCTTGACCCCTCACATTTGTCCGGCCAAAATGTCTGAAAATCTTTCCATCTTTTTAGGGCCTTCAAATGAATTGAAATCAGCTTCTCGATTTCAGGTAATTCCGACTCCCAGTCCAAAAGATTTTGACGAGTTAAAGAATTATCTTGTGGAAATATGATGCCTTGTCTCTCCCATTCGGTGATTGTTTCTTTCAGTGAGGAAAATCTGGTTTCAAGGTTATCGGCAATAGCGTTTATCTCATTTACCATATCAACGTTAATTTTAGAAAGCAGATTTTCAGCTAATACGGAATCGAATGGTCTAATGTCCTTTTCGATTTTGAGTCTGGTTCTTCTTACGACTTCAACTTCCGATTGTAGGGAATCTAAGTGGTTAAGAGCCTTGACAATATCCATTTTTGCTGCATCTGATGCATCTATGCCTTCTCTCCGGAGAGTTTCAATCATATCATGGACTAAATCCCTTCTTCTCTCTTCATCAGACTCTATATCGGACAACATAGCCGAAATAATAGAATCACTCTCCACATCTTCAAGCAGAATATACAATGGTTGGCAAGCAGAATAAGAGGATTTGTCTAGAGAATTTAATCTATTGATGATAGAGGTAAGAGCACTTGCCTTACCCCTTTCAACCCATTTTGGTTCTGCCTTGTGAACATATGGCTCCCAGGGCCTATTCTCTGCTGCATTTTTTTCCCAACTAACGACTAAATCCTCTGTTTTGATTACGTCATCCAATAGTTTGAGCCAGTTAC
>DAZU01000096.1:2624-6294 GCA_002507425.1 Euryarchaeota archaeon UBA53 | reverse complement strand
AAATCAAGCAATAATTCACTTGATTTATCAGGATTAGATAATAGTTTATTCCGAAAGGAGGTAACGTCGAAACCCTCGTGAGTCCAAGCTGTTAAGCGCTCGTTCCACCAGTGTTCCCTCTCCAAAATTTCCACCCTTTAAACACACAGACGACCAGTGGCGCTTCAACTTAACCTCAATCGGCCGCTTAGTATTATGTTTCCGCTATCAAAAAATGGTAGCGGAAACCACCTATGTTACACTGGTCCAACAGGAGAGCATATAGTCTCGGGTAAGAGGCTGGGGCTTGATGGACCCAATCACCGTCTCGATGGGACTCGGTTTGTTTGCGGCAGGAGGAGGCTTGGGCTGGTGGCTCTCGAAAACTCATGAAACGCTTGACGGACTGGGCGATGGCATGATTCTCCTGCAAGAAGCGCAGGCATCCTCTTCTGCAATGATGGGCAAAAGAATGGATGGAATAGAAGAGAGAATACAACGTCTTGTTGCAGGATTAGATGGCATAAGAGCCGCAAATCCAGATTTAGATGGTACTATACTTGCTTACGAGGCATTGGAAGGTAAAGGCGATGCAATTGAGGCATTGGAAACTCTTGTAGCTAGTATCCCAATATCTGCGGACCACCTAACGACGCCACTACTAGATGCGGGGCAAGCAAAACTTGCAGTGTCCTTATTGGAAACAATCGACGAAATGGAGTACTTATCAGCAACAGATTCTAGGCGAATTGCGCTGGTTGCGCTTGAAAGTGGTAGACTCGCTAGAGCTAGGGACCTACTGTTCCAGTCTCATGCATCTGTTCCGGGAGATGATGTTACATTGCGCGTTCTCGAACATACAGCGAAATTATCGGGAGATATTTACGAGAGAAGAAGGTGGTTAGACGAACGGTTATGTTTAGATCCTGACAACCCAGACCTACTTAGAGACCATGCGCACCTTCTCGCTTCAATGGGTGATGAAGGAGCTCAAAAAGATATAATCAGACTTGAAGCATTAGGAGTAGATACTCCTGCGGACAGGTCCCTTCTATCTGGTTTGAGAGAACGCGCAGGTGCACGTTCAGAAGCGCTTGATGCCATAGAAAGCGCTCTTGATGAAGATCCGACGCGATCTGATGACTGGTGTGCAAGGGGAGAAATACTCTTTGCTTTAGAAGAAAAAGGAAAAGCGTTGGAGAGCGTTGACAAATGTTTGGAGTTAGATCGGCAAAACGGTAAGGCATGGGCGATTCGCGCAAAGGTACTTTCCGAAACTCATGGACAATCGTCTGAAGCACTAAAAGCTGCAATCCACGCAGTAGCTTTGAATGCAGGAGGAACGGAGTTAATCATGCTCAAATCTGATCTTTTGGAAGCCGAGGGAGAGCAACTAAAATCCGATGAATCACTCGAAAAAAGCCTTTCAAAACATCCGGAAAATGGACATTTAAGAGCAGCGATCGCTAGCCGCCTCCTGCTACAAGGCAGACACACTGAGGCTTGGGACATCCTCAACACAACGCCACCTAATGTCACTCACCCAGATCTGCACGTTGTTGCTGGTAGAATGCACCTTGCAAATGCAGACAGTTTGAGAGATGGGACAGGAGAGACTGATAGAGAATTATTGCAGGATGCAATGAAATCTTTCGAGGCTGCTTTAGAATTAAATCGTGAGTCGGGAATTGCATGGCTAGGAATGGCTAGAGTCCAGAGGCTTCTTGGGAAGAAAGATGAAGCGGTTGAAACATTATCAAGAGCCAGAAGGTTATTGCCAGATGAGGACCCGAGCGCTGCAGCAGAGTCAGCATTGCTATGTTTGGAGCTCGGTGATTTAGAAGGGGCGACTCAGCATATAGACGCAGCATCGATTAGATGGGACGGAGCAATTATTCCATATGTTCGTGGTAATATCGCAGCCAATCAAGGTCATCTAAAATCAGCATTATCTTACTACAATGAAGCAATTGATATAGACCCGACACACGTTCGTGCTAGGTTTAACAGGGTAAACATACACATGGCAAGCGAGAACGCTCAAGAGGCTCTTGATGACGCTAACACATTGCTTGAATTGGCACCAGGGTTGGCATATGCAAAGCTCAGGAGAGCCGAAGCCAATATGCTATTATCTAATTGGGAAGTTGCTAAGAAAGACCTAGAGCAAATTATAGAAAACGCACCACACCATTTCTACGCTCTTACAAAATTAGCCGCATGCCATATCTCAATGGGCCGGCCTGAGAAAGCCGAGAACCCTCTAAATGAAGCACTACGTTTAGAACCCAATCATGCAGATGCATGGCATCACAGAGGGTTGCTATACCTAGACTGGGGAAGAGAAGAAGCAGCAATCAACGATTTTGAGGCCGCTATACGTTGTGATGGCGGTCACTTAGACGCTCGCTTGCACGTAGCAGCTATACATCATGAAGCCAAGAGGTATGGGGAAGCATCCGCTGCTTGGAGCGGCGTATTATCAATCAATCCTGAACATCCAGTTGCTCGTATTAGAAGAGAAGAGTGTGAATTAGCGATAGCCACAATGTGATATGCAATAACTGCTAGGATTAATTCATGGGATACGAACCAGGCGATGTAGTAAGCGGATTTGATTTACCAAATGCAAATGGAAGTGGCAATCTGTCGCTGGACAAGGTGTTAACCGATGTTGGTGCAATAGTAGTGTTTGAATGCAATCATTGCCCATACGTCATTGGTAATGTCGACAGAATGAATAAAGCGGCAGAGAAAGCAAATTCACTCGGTATAGGATTTGTAGGAATAAATTCAAACGACCCATTAGCCTACCCCGAAGACTCATTTGACAACATGGTTAAGCGAACACAGAAAGGTATGCCTTACCCATATCTTCACGATGAAAGTCAGGAAGTTGCAACAAAATGGGGAGCAACTAGAACGCCAGAATTTTACTTAGTAGATTCACAAGGCGTAGTAGTTTACAGGGGCCGTCTGGATGATTCGCCACGCAACGCTATGGAAGCTACTACTAGCGATTTGTCCGACGCAATGGACGCTCTTTCAACGGGAGAAAAACCTCCTGTAAACCGGACAGACGCTATTGGTTGTAGTGTGAAGTGGAAAGTATGAGGCCTACTGAATCAAATAACGATTCCATTACTTCATTGAGACCCTTTCACCTTGCATTTCCTGTTGATGACCTACCTGCAGCTCGAGCTTTTTACACCCAAGTTCTTGGTTGTAGTGTAGGCAGAGAGAAAGAAGAATCCTGTGTGTTCAATTTTTTTGGGCATCAAATAGTTGCTCACCGTGTTCCTGAAATGCCCGAGTTGTCAACTAATCCAGTTGACGGTAAACGGGTGCCAGCAATGCATTTCGGTTTAGTATTTGAGTGGTCTGACTGGCAAAAATTAAGAGAAAGGTTGGAATCACTCAATATCGATTTTGCCCTTGGTCCATACATTCGTTATGAAGACCAACCAGGATCACAGGCTACCATGTTCGTTAAAGACCCGTGTGGCAATCATTTAGAATTTAAATCCTTCAAGGACGAATCAGGAATTTTCGATACAAAATGGTAGTCGCTACGTTAATCTTGTAATAGGTATTGCAGTAACTATGGGCAGAAAATCAATCTCGGTTGCAATTATGTTGATTTTCCTGAGTGCTGGTTGTATCGGGGACAAAACGTCCAGTGATAGTGCTG
>DAZU01000096.1:0-2235 GCA_002507425.1 Euryarchaeota archaeon UBA53 | reverse complement strand
CTTCATGTGCCGACTATACGGGTAGCTATTTTGCCAAAATAATCGATACGTCAAATGGCGATAGTTTGACATCGAGAGTAACGATTTCTTCTGAAAACCAAACCTGCACGATTAGGAGTAATGGTTTGCCAAATCACGACTTCGCAAAGAACGGGTCATTTGCGAATACAGCAGCAGAGGTTTGGGAATCATTCACGATTCAACAAAATCCGGTAGTTGCGGATAATTACACCGCCCTTTCACTGCAATATGATAATGCAGTATTTCTTAACGGCGTAAAACTGGATCTACTCGCAGCTGCCTGTTATGGAGTTGGGCCAGATCCATTAGGAAGAGAGAAAATCGGCTGTTTCGACTCCAACACCCCATGGCGTTACGACCCAATGCACTCGTCCAATAATTTCGGAGAGGATGACAATCATGCGCATACTCAGCCAGATGGTGCCTATCACTATCACGGAGATCCTGTTGCAATGTATGACTTAAGCGGCAATTCAACCTCAGGAGTAATCGGCTTTGCCGCAGATGGATTTCCCATAAGAGGGCCTTATATCGATGACAATGGTACAATTAGGGCGATTGAGTCTAGTTACGTATTGAATGAAGGAAACAGAACAAATCAGGACGGCGAAGGAGCCTTTCCCGGAGGTGAATGGGACGGCACATATCGTGACGATTTCCATTGGGAAGAAGGAGCGGGAGATCTAGACGAATGCAACGGGAAAGTGGTTGATGGAGTATACTCATATTACGTTACATTCAGTTACCCATGGGTAATGAATTGCTTTGCCGGAACTTTAGACCAGTCCTTTAGAAAATAACGTTAAGCTAACTAAAAACAAGTCAGTATTGCTCGAGGACAAGTTCAGTGGTTGTGCTTGCAATTTCGCTTGGGGCAGCCATCCACATTCTGTCTAGAAGTGCACGTAGAGCCATAGTATCGTCAACGTGAACGAGAGCGATTAAGTCAGCATCTCCAGATACTTCATAGAGGATTTCAACACCTTCCCATCCCGTAACTTCTCCTGCAAAAGTACCGATCTCAGCCCCAGGAGAGACCTTGATTCTAACTAGAGCAGTCAGCCCGACTCCCCCTTCTCTAACCGTATATCCTCTAATTGTACCCATTTCTTCCATTCTGCGTACATGCGTTCGGACAGTCCTCTCACTAGCACCTACAAGTTTTGCTAACTCTACAAATGACATTCTGCCATTTTTCCTCAGTTCAGCCAAGATTGCCCGGTCTATTTCCGCTATTCGCACCATGTATAGCCCTTCCGGTATTAGTATATTAAACTGTATTATTTGCTCTATTCAGGTAAAAAATTTCATGATTAGCCCTAATTATGGAAATCAAACTCTACAAAAACAATCACAAGTTACGGACAAATTATCTTAGAAAACAGCATTATTCACTATTCATCAAAAAGCATCGCCCTTAAATGAGGTCATCTTATCACACACACCGATGAACACCGCAAAGGCAGCGTCCAATGCAGAAGTTCAAGCTTATCTTGATGAGGTAACGTCTTTAGGATTATCAGATAAATACAATGATTGGTATCAAGTCGATGTATCTGCCATGCTGAAGGACTGCAAAATTCTCAGTCACGAAGTGGATGCATTAACTGGGGATTCATTGGTATTTTTGAAATCCTCATTGCTATTCTGCTCTCCTGAATTAGGAGTAATGAGACATTATCCTCGCAGTTTAGTGCATTGTTTCGTCGAAGATAAAAGGACGAAAAAAGGCGATGACAATCTATTATTCCGCGGAGAACTATTCTCCGTAACCCCTGAATCAGAGCAACTATGCTGGGTAAGAGATTGCACACAAAACCATGAGATACCTTCCACACAGTCACTGATATCTGGTTGGATGAAGTGGTTAAACCAGGAATAACATCATCCGTTTGATTCAAGCGCTGATTCGTTTTGGGATTAATCAGAGGAAGTAGAATGACTGACATCATATCCGGTTTGGATGCAAGAATGGTCCTTGACAGCAGGGGTAATCCTACAGTGGAAGTAGACTGCTACGTTGGTGGGGAACTGATGGGCAGAGCAATGGTTCCAAGTGGTGCATCAACCGGCGCATACGAGGCTGTTGAGCTTAGAGACGGAGACATGTCAAGATGGCTAGGAAAAGGTGTTGACAATGCAGTCAACAATGTCATTGAGGTAATTCAGGAAGCGCTGGTTGGAATGCCGGTAGATGATCAAAAAGCAGTTGAT
>DAZU01000044.1:6627-20406 GCA_002507425.1 Euryarchaeota archaeon UBA53 | reverse complement strand
ATAGTTCACCTCTGTGATCCCTCGTACCATCTGAACCGTCTTGCATTAAATCGCCCCGGTTATACTTTTGCAGAGCTTTGAAAGAGATTCAAAATCTGGCGGAATAGGCGGGTTTGACGAAGGGAATAAAGCGGGTAGTGCAAGTCCCATATCTCCAGCAACTCTTGGAATTACGTGGATATGAACATGGGGGATTTCCTGGCCTGCTAGTGGGCCATCGTGAACTACAAGCGTAAAATCTGTGGTCTTGAAATAATTAGAAAGGATTGACTGAACTTTTTTCACCCCCTCAAAAAGATCTGATAACTCTGCTTTAGATAAATCTGCAATTCGTTGTGCGGCTCTTTTGGGCACGACTAAAGTGTGTCCCTCAGACCTAGGAAAAACATCCAAGAAAGCGGCCCATGTTTCTCCTTTTGCGACAAAGTTACCGGGTATTTCGCCAATTATGATTTTCTCAAACAAGGTCGGCCCGGCCATGAACCTTCCACGGAGCCTCAGCCTCAAAGATTTGGGGTTGGCAAAATTATTACTCTGGCGATAATATCCAGGACCCCGACGCTCCTTTTCTAATCGCTAATTGTGACACGTTTCCTTTGAAATCCACCAGTATGTGGTGCAATTGTTCTTGGTCCGTTTCTATGAAATCGGACCTCTTATGGCTGCCTCTACTTTCTGTTCTAGCAAGCGCACTGATAGCCATGCCTTTCGCAAGTCTTACCCCGGCTTTGAGCCTCAAAGCCTCTAGTAAATTTGTGTTGAATAATCGGCTATTATCGTCTATGTGCAATTTTTCTAAATCAACCTCCAAATCTTCTAATTGCTCAATTGCGCTCTCCAAACCAGACTTATCTCTAATTACGCCTAGGTTTGCATTCGCTATTTCTGATAACTTTGCAAAGATAGCTCCAGTTCTTTGAACGGGTCCGGAGTCTGCTACTGCTAAATCAACATCAATATCCGCTTCAGCGGTACCGAGTGCTGCTTCAAGTGCTGCCCTACCACTGAATTTAGTTTTCTTAGCAAATTCAGCTGCGTGTTCACCAGCTGCAACTGCTCCCGCAAGCGCATCAAGAAGTCTATTGCCTGCAATTGTACCTGTGCCGTGGAGCCCAGAACATGCTGAGTCTCCGGCTGCATATAGCCCAGTAAACCACCGTGACCACTTGCCTGAAATTGCTCTGCTATGCTCATCCGTTGTTATGCCGCCTAGAGTTGAACTCGGACGAATGCTTATGGGAATTGTCTGCTTTTCCATGTTTATTCCTAACCTTGTCAACAAAATCTCAGATGTTTGGGCCCACCAATCTTTGGAAGCCCCGATATTTCTTGCATCAAGAACCACCTTTTGATCACCAATTGATTCTGCTAGCGTGTTTATATCTGCAAAGTCATCGACCTCGAGTAAAGTTCCGTTGGGGTGGTGTATTGTTGCTCCATCGGCAAGGATGCCAATAGGTAAGACTACGTTTGAACCTGATACTGACAAAGGCGACCACTCTACAAATTCCAAATTCCGGATTGCTAATCCTGCTCTATACGCTAAATCTAATCCCAAACCGATTGTCGAATTATTCCAAATGCCTTCAAATCCGCCATCTGCAATTATCACTGTTTTTGCTTGAAGTGAATTTACGGTTCCCGTTGTCATGTCTAAGCAGACTAAGCCGTGAACTTGTTCATCTGTGTGTATTAAGTCTAGAGGTATTTGATCTCCTCTCCTGACAACACCGTGTTTCATGCACTGCTCTTCCAAAACTTGCTGTGTTTCACGAACCATCGCATCCCCTGCACCGGCTAATCTGGGTAGCGTGTGTCCTGACGCTCTTCGTACAAGCGGTATTCCATCAGCGTCTCGCCGGAAGATTACCCCCCATCTCTCTAGAAGATCAACCTGTCTGGTTGCTTGTGAAATACGAGTCGAGACGATGTCCTGATCGCATAAAAAATTACCAGCAGTTATTGTGTCATTGCGATGTGAGTTGATAGTGCTCTCCTTCAGTGGGGCTGCTATGCCGTCTAAGGCCACTGTATCGCCAGTCCCCAAGCTATCTGCTGACATCATCAACGTTGATACTCCTAAACTAGCGGCTGCTGATGCTGCTCTGAGAGCAGCCGGTCCGTCACCTATCACGATCGTGTCCCATGCCTCCAATTAGACCACGCCTTGAGCAGGGCTAAAAGACACCATGTGATAAGCACCTCGCCCGATAACTTCTCTCTATTAGGACGAGTTTCCAATTGTTGGGACTGGTTTGTCTCCGATGAGTCTAGCATCCAACATTCGCTTCAACCTCCTTCGTGATATCGCGCTCTCTCCGGCTAAAACCTCAGTTTCAATGATTCTAGAGTCCAATACAGAGTTGTCATCATCACGCAGTATAATGTGAACATTTCTCCTACCATAAACCGATTCTGCCCATGCAACGCCTATCCAGAGGATGATTCCTTTCTCCAAATATCTAGGCATCCAATCAAGGGCATCTTCAACCAAGGGATCTGTAATTTTTACCGGTCCCTCTGGGCCTAGACAGGCCGGTAGTTCGAACCGATGAACTTGGTTTTCTGGCATCCCTCCGGGAACAACTACCTCGACTCTTAGATGTCGGTCAATCTCTGTCTGATTATTTAGAGCAATGAACAGATGGCCTGTATGATTACTACACTGAGAAGCTAATGCTATATCCATTCTCCAATCTCTACCGGTAATAGTTGAAGAACCCGCAAGTAAATCATTTTGTAACCTATCTAACAAATCAAAAACTTCTACTTGCCACGCTCTTGCGTGTGCGATTAGCCTCTGTAATTTGGTCCAATTAAATTGTTCATCTGGTTCAAGTAATAGTTTTTGAATCTCCATTGGCTTGATGAATTCTTTCAATTCATACATTGTTTGTTCACTATCTAAGTCTCCCCTGCTATTCAGGTGTAGGAGATACAGTAGCCTTTCTCTAGCCTGCAACTTGTCTACCCCTGGAAGAAGTGCATCGGCTAATTTGCTTTCCCAAATACTCCATAATTGTGAATGGTCAGGATCCAAATGGGCATAGACTAAATCTCCCAAAATTGTGTCAAGTTTCATGGGGTGGTGTGTAGGTGAGTGCATAACCAAATAAGGCAATTCATCTCCTAATTTCCTTATGTCATCTGAGGTAAAAATAGCATGAAATGATAATGCTAAACTAGACGCTAGTGTGATTAAAAGAACAAGGTTGTAAGCTAAACCGCTGGGATTTAAACCCGCTGCCAAAATTAGTAGGAAGACTGATACTCCTGCAAGTGCTGATGCTGTCGCGTTATGAAGTCTAATATCATTCAGGCCTGCTTTTATCCTGTCCATCCCTGGTTCTGCCATCATGTCGCGTTTCGACCCTTTAACAATGGCTTCTTGTTTCCATAATGATGACCGCAATATCAGCGACGTCATTCCTCTTTCTCCAGCAATAAATGATGGAGCAATAGATATTACTAACATTGGAATCCAGAGAATTATCATCAAAGTCGGCCTTGTCAAGGGGTGGTCTGGGGCAATAACGCCAGCAAGCGCGGTCATTGCCATCAATAGGCCTACTGTTTTTCTTGTTAGCAGAATCCATGAATTTCTTGCTAGTCTTCCAAACCTCACCCTGTGGTGTTCTGCAGACTGGTAGTCTAGTAGAGTATTTGATATTGAATCCTCGGCCCTATCGAAGTCCTTGCTGTATGGATTGGGTAGGGCTGGCGACTTGCCAATCACTACTTTCTTCTCATTTTCAGGACTCATTGCATCAAGGCAGGTTAATCTTCTGTAAGTTACTTTTGGAAGTTTAACTTAGCGATAGGTTGTTGAAAGGAGGCTTGTAGGGCCAAGTGGACACGTGGCCCAGCTGGATAAGGCGGTGGCCTCCTAAGCCACAGATCGCGGGTTCGAATCCTGCCGTGTCCGCTCTTAGTTACTATATGCAGAAGATATTCTCTTCACATTATGAAGAAATTGTTCTAACTGAATTCTACCATAGGATGAAGTTTGCATATTCACGTCGCATTCTGCTAGTGCATCCAATAAATCGCATAGCATTAGCTCATCGAGAAGAAGTCTTCCCGTTGTAAGTAACTTGTGCATGTGATTTACCACATCTTCCGGTTCCAATGCGTGCTCATTCATCACCTCATCTAAGCTTCCTAAGGCTCCTTTCAACACGCGCTTATTTCTCCCCCCTTTTTTCTCCCATACCCAATCATGTATCCTACCTCTCAAGGCTTCCTCTAATACGCGTTGAATACCAACAATTGTGGTGGCAGCAACTATTTTTTGCAACTCTTTTCTATCCTTTAGCGTCTGATTACGCGCCATTAATTCAAGCAAAAAAATCGCCCGTCGTAAATTTCCATTTGAAACATGGGCTATGTCGCCTAAGATGCCCCTTGCTGGTGTTAGATTTTCAGACTTTGTTATCGCCTCCAATCGATTGATTATGATATGACTTGGGGTTGAAGGAATTCTAATTTGCTTTGAGCGAGACCTAAGTGCATCAATCAATCGTGATGGGGACCGAGCTGTAAAAACAAATCGACTCGTAGTAGAGTTATTTTCCATCATACGGCGTAGGTAGGGCTGCCTTGTTGGTCCAAGGTAGTCCGCATCTTCGATAATAATCAAGCGGGATATTTGGTTGTAGCCTTCATTGTGATATTCGTAATTTTCTAGGCCCGCCGGCGGGATATCTCCCTGCGTTGCTTGAATTATATTCGAATCGAATGAGTCCAGCGAGGAGCGTCCGGCAAGTGTATCCCCAGAAGAAGTCCCTTCGGGTCGGAGAAATTCTTCGAATTTAGCCATCGCCCCTGAGGTTTTCATTAAATCCCTTGCCTGAAGAATATGAGATGTCGCTTTCCAAGAAGGGCCTAACATCTGTCTTGCGATAAGTCTCCATGCTGCAGTTTTACCAACACCAGATGGACCAGCAATAATGAGATGGGGGGGGTTTGCTTGAATTGCAACTTTTTTCAGAGTATCTTTCAAATTGTCATTCATGGCTAATTCATCAAATCTTGAGGGGGTGTAATTCTCAAGCCAAGATGCCATGATTACGGTTCAAATGTAAGAAGTCTTTCAACCCCTCGGTGGCTAAATTAGATTTTATTCAGCGTTAATTATTTTGTGACCTGTCCTGCGGAGTTTTACGAATATTCTCGATCCACATGCCTTGCAAGTCATAGAGGGTTGCCATTTTCCTTCTCTGTCTCTAGTGAAACTCTGTATAGCGCCACAGTCAGCGCATTTGTAATCTACTACAACCTCAGCCAATACCCTCACCTATGTTTCTCCGTACTACCTCTCCTCTTTGAATATGTCCTTTTTCACAAGTAATGTTCATTTGCAGTTACACACACGCTGGGACCATGGAGAGTCGTAAGTTAATCATTGATGTTGTAGACAATGGTGGCCAATGGACTCACCGAGAGTGGCGTATGTTGAGATATTTAGGGGTTGATACCCAGATTATCGAAAATACAACACCTGTTAGCGAGTTAAGACAATTGGATGGTCTAATTCTATCTGGCGGAGCCGCTCGAATCGGTTTAAGCGGCGATTTGGGAAACTGCTCCGAGTTTCTGGAACTAGATATCCCGATTTTAGGAATTTGTGCTGGTCATCAATTTATGGCACGTCATTACGGAGGTGATGCTAGAGAATCGCCTCAGCCTGAATTTGGGGCCATGAAGATACAGTTGGTTAACGGAGGAGGCGCTATCTTCGCTAACACTGCAGAGATGCAAACTGTTTGGGAAAGCCACAACGATGAGGTGCACATATTGCCCAGCGGCTTTACTATAACCGCGTATAGCGAATCGTGTGAGATTCAAGCAATGGAAAATCGTGATGGTACAAGATTTGGTTTGCAATTCCATCCAGAGGTTAATGATTCCGAGTTTGGAAAAGAAATTTTTGAAAATTTCGTGAATTTATGTAGAAATTCAGAGAGGGTGGAATAACCAAATTGCGTTTTATCTCCCTAGGCAGCCAACAAAAGTAGGAATGGCAGGATATATGCTGCGAGAGTTAAATATCCACAAATAAGACCAACAATAGAGCTACCAGAACCGCCATTAAACTTTGAGTTTGACATCCCAATATGGCCAAATATTATTGCCAATAAAGCAAATATCCAACTAACTAGAAAAGTTAAGCATACCACAAAACCGAGCAAAAAACAGCTTATTGCTAAAAGACCCATCACCAAACTTGCTATCGCCATGCCATTACTGCTTGCGTTGTTAATGACGATAGTTTGCCCAGGCATCGACTGTGTAACACCCTGTATTACAGGCTGTTGAAAATTACCAGGCGGTATGAAAATTTGATCCGGCTTCTCTGACGATTCCAATTAGTTCACTCGCCTTTGAAAATCAATCTAACTGGTATATCTCAAACAGGCGTTCCAATGTAAGGTTCGTCAATATCTAATTGGAGGATATATAGTCCGGTAGAAATACATGATGCGTATATCCTGCCTTCATGGAATTCCACAGCCCAAAGGAATGGCACCCATCCAAAGTTGTAATATTGACTATCTAGAGGCGTTCCATCGAGGTGGCCGGATGGAAGATAATATCCAACTGTTGCTTCAAAGTGAATATCAATCCTAGACGTGTTCTCTGGTGAAATTAGAGTCTCTACGTCTACAATCCATAGCCCAGCGTGATAATGTGAGATGTAAAGCCTTGCATCCCAATTACCACCATGAGATTTGTCGGTATCTTCAGTAGTCTCAAAGTATCCGCTGTCTAGGTTGTGAGGGCTAAAGAGTAACCACTCATCCGCTTGCGAGTCTATTTCACAGCTCGAGCCAAAACAATGATCTTCTGCATATGGTATCTCCCAATCTCTGACCATTGTAATTTCGAATTTGAAATTCCCGTTTTCTGTGGAGTAGTTTGTTGTGTCCAAGAAATATACAATTCCAGTTCCCACATACAAGTCTAAACATTCGACTGCTGCTGTAACGTAATGTCTTGGTTGATCACCAAGCCCGAGATGTGAAACGTCTAACATGTTGGGGAAGGGTTCTGCATAGTGTATGTAGGAGACTCTGCCTCCGTTTTCGTTTCCAGTGGTGCCGCTGTCTGGTTGGCCGTCTTCGTCCAAGTCTAGGAAATCCATCCAAGAACCTACTTCCGGCGCCCTCCAACGACACATTACAGGGTTTCCTTGGCCGGCTTTGCAGGTTGATGCCATCAAAGAATACAATTCTGGTGTATTGACTGGATGAGGGACATCAGTGACATCGCCGATTCTCAATCCGGCCTCCCAATAAGACCCGTAAATGAATGTACGACCATATCGCGGATCTTCGGTATCTTCTCCGGGCCACTTTTGGACGGTCATGTCATGAATGTAAATCCAACCGCCTCTGGTTGTTTCCCATGCTACCTCGTATTCACCCACTTTGATGATTGTATGACCAAAACCTGAGCCCGGTGTTCCTGGAGCGACTTGGGCTGCGCTTCCCTTTAGATTCAAGTGAGCTATTGTCACGCCTCCGCATGCTTCCCCTACCGCTGAGTCACATTGTTCATAATCTGGATTGGCTACAAATATATACCACTCGCCATCAATCATGTGAGGGTATAGGTTGTGAGGTCCGCTTGGGTGATCGACATCATACCAAGAGTCTACATATGTAGGGTTTGTTTTGTCTGTAACATCCACTAGTGTTACAGATACCTGAGCTGGGTCGCTCCATTCTCCAACATTAGGATCTGCATAACCAGAATCAACTAACTGATTCTGCAAGATAACATATTCATCTCCATTGTACTCCAAATACTTTACATCCAAAACTTGAGTGTTTGGATCATGATAGACTCCCATTACTTGAGGGTCAGAAACATTTGTCACGTCAACGATGTGCATATCATTCCATCCCGCTTGGTAGGTGTAAACTCGCCCATCAGGGGATCGGGCAACTGAAACTTCTGCGTTACCTGGTGTTGTCAATGGGTTGAATGCCAGTTGTTCTATATTGTCAGTCCCCAATGTATGCTGGCTAGCATTCATGTGGTCATGATCTTCTCCCTGAAATAGAGGATCGCCTATGTGAGAGTGTTTATTAGTAGTTTCAGGAGCTTGAGCTTGACTATCTTCATCATCAAGAATTAACACCGCTAGCGAAGATGCGAACAGAATTGCAAATATTCCTAAGGCCATTAGTTTACTGTCCATATTCGGGCCGACTTGATTATCCGTATTGTATTTATTCTATGGTTGGATGGAACGTTCATGCGCTTGTTGGTTTGTTGCCTAGCGGTTGCAATGTTAGCTTGTCCTGTTGTTGGACACGAACTGTCAGTCTACACTGTTATTGTCAATTCAGAAGGGGTTTATCCTGCGCACATTCCGGATGAGTCATTGAAAGAAGGTGATGATGCATGGTTTTGGATGAAAGACTCAACAAATAATACTACAGTCGTTATTGAGTTAGAAAGAGGTGGTGCTTCTGTTAGGTCACCCTACTTACAATACTCATGTGAGTTGGATGAAAATGGAACTTTAGTAGATGAAAATTGCAAAACAAGATATGACCACACCTTCAATCAACATAATTCTGCTGGCCTGTGGAATATTACGGTATTGAAATATCTCGATGGAACTTTACAGACAATGATTAACGGCACTGTATGTATTGAAGTTGATAATCATGAAGGGGACCCTGTCGATTTAGTCTGCACACAATCAGATACTATCGAAGAAGCTTCTACTGAGTATACTACAAAGGAAGTATTTGCGATTTCAATTGCTATGATGGCTGCTTTTGGCTTATTTGTCACCCTTGCAAGTATGATAGGAAATAGAGACCCACAATCGGCGCCCACGGAGAGTATAACTTCGGTCGAGAGTAGATTAAACGAATAATATTAGTCAAACTTTCAAATTTGCCTGACGGGTTAGAAGGACTATCTGCATGCTGTGTTCCAACATTGCTGCATTAGCCCATGCATCGTCTAAGTCTGCACCAACACAATATGCTCCATGCCCCCTAATCACAACGCATTTGTTCCCTCCTTGTTTTAATGCTTCAGCCGTCTGCCTCAAGAAATCATCTGGATTTTCATCGTCAGAATCAACTATGATGATTTTCCCTAACAATTTCTTGCCAACCTCATCGATAGGAGTGCATAGAATCAGATCTTTCTCACAACTCACTGCGGTCGTGTAGGGGCCCATCATGTGAATGCACGCTGCGGGACCGCCTGTTTCAAGAGAGGTAGATGCCAAAAGAACTTCCAAAATTCTCCAATCTGTTGGGGCTTGCTCCGGCGAGCCTTGTCCAAGTCTTCCACCAACCAATCCTCTTTCATTTAATCTTGAAAGAATAATGTCCGACTTAGTTGATATCATTACTCCGGGCATTCCTGGATGTAACATAGATATAGATCCCATGTTAGCTCTTATCAGCCTCTCTCTTTCTAACTGTCTTGCAAGTCTTGCTATATCAGCAACGAGGTGGTCGGGAACTACAATATCTGTCGCAAGGACTGCTGGAGGCATTGGTTGGGTTTCTAATTCCTCAATAACATCGGCTGCGCCTGAGAGAGATTTTCTCAAACTGGCAACCTCGTTTGAAAGTGTAAGTACTTCCTTTTCAGCTGCAAGTGCTCTATTGGATACATTCGCTGAAACATTAGGTTCATGACTCGGAGCTTCATGCTTTTGCGATTCGTCATCTTCCACAGCTTGGTTAGGTAATTCTGTATCAACAGATTCCACTGTTTCTAATTCTTCTTCAATTGGATCTTCAGGTAGAGGTTTAGAATCGCCTGATTCTTTTTCTGTCTCATAATCAGGTTCCTGCATTACCGGTTCTGAAGGCTCTTGCTGTTCCTCAATAATATTGGTTGGGGGGATTTCCTCTGTTGTTTCTTCGGGGTTTTTGCTTGGTGGGCCGGATGGCGGTGCTTTGGGAGGCCCTTTTGGTGGGCCGGATGGCGGCCCCTTCGGAGGCCCTTTAGGTGGACCGGATGGCGGCCCTTTCGGAGGCCCTTTTGCTGGGCCAGTTTGAGATTTACTAGGTGGTTCTGATTCTGGAGTCTCAGTATTTGCTTCTTCATCTTCTACTGAGCTTTGCGTTGCTTCTGTTTCTTTATTGGCTACGTCTTTTATCTCTGAAACTTGCGATTCTTCACTGTTTGGCTCATCCATCTTTTCGGCTTTGTTTAAGGATTCTTCATGTCCCTCGTCCACTGATTCTGGAGGAGAGGATAAATCTTCGATTCCGTCAAAGGCACCCCCAAACATATCGTCCGCTACTGCATTTTCAGCATCTTCGCGAACCTGCTTTGCGGATGTTTTCTTACTAGCCATGATGTCTCACTTTTCGGTCCACGGAGCGCGGCTTAAATATGCGTTGTCACACGGTGAGTTGCTGCCCGCGTGGTGTAGTGGTCTATCATGAAGCGTTGTCGATGCTTCGACCCGGGTTCAAATCCCGGCGCGGGCGCCAACAGCGATTTCATCGGAAAATATCTTGAAATTTAAGTAAGATTTTTCGATTCTCCTGGAGTTTGAGGTTCGCTCAAGTAAATTACCGTGTATCAAGATATCTTATGGTTTGTTACAGTTCCACAAACCGTGCAGTAAACATCTACTCCTCCTAGTCTCGGAGATACGCCAGATACATCCGTTACCGCTCCACAGCGGCACCTAACCTTTGTCTGCATCGATTGTTCCAATCACCCATCACAAATGAATTCAACGCTTCCTAAGACAAAATTAAGTGTAACTCAACAGAAGCTAGAACCTCGCTTACAGAGTAAGACTTTATCAACTCTAAACTAAAATCCTCTACTAGACAATCGCCCAGATTTTTCAAGATTTCTTGTTTGGTAGATTCAAACGCGTCGGCCAGTAGGATTGTCCATCCTTTAATCACAACTGAGTGCCCTTTTTCTAACAATCCGAGCAAATCGGGAAGATGGTTAGAAAAATCATGAGGTAAGTTGACCAAGAGTAAATCACAACGTTTTGGGAATATCTTACTCAAATTCCTGGCGTCTTCGCACATAACTGGGTAATTTGGTAGATTCATCTTTAGAATTTCCACCGCTGCTGGATTGAGATCGCTAGCATATATATTTTCAACTACTTCAGATAATTTTGCTAAGTGTATCACAGATGGCCCGACGCCTGCATAAGGGTCGCAAACTGCAATCTTTCGTCCAAGTTTTCCCGCCAAACGTTTTGCTGTCTCAACTGTTTTAAGACGCTCATTAGCTAACCTAGGAGAGTAATACGCGACCGTTGGGTCAACGAAAAATTCGCTCCCGTGTTCCTTGACTTTTGTTAGTGTCGAAGGTTTTCCGACAGAGGAAATTAATTCGAGTTGTCGAACGCGGAAATCTCCAGAAATACCATTATCCGCGTATACAGAATTTATTTTTGGGTGTTGGCCGAGAATTGCTTCACCAATTTGATCGGAGTATTTTTTAATTTCATTTGGTATTTTTAAAATAATAATCTCGCCGATTTGATCGTAGCTCATTGGCCATAAATCTCTAAATTTTTCAAATAAACCATGCTCTAACCTATCCGTCCATTGGCTAGGGCCTGTTGTTATCGGAGGTAATTCCACTATTGCAAACGACTCTATCTTCCCAGGCGCAGAATCATTTAGAGGGATGCCTCGAAACTCTCCCAGATTGTGAATGCCATAGCCAATAGATAGCCAATTTGAATTTTCTAATTCAGCCCTCCAATAGGCGGTTTCTTTGCTCGGCACGCTCAAATGGCGCATGGTCTTCGGTTAAGCGAGAGGGGCCCGAGGTTTGAGGATGGCGGCTGGATTAAGATTAATTGGCATGGGTCCGGGGGGAATTGATGGTATGACTCTCGCAGCAGTTAACGCTGCTAAAGAATGTGATTATAGAATGTATGAAGCATATACTGCATTATGGAATGATGTTGAAATTTCAACATTAGAAAATGAAGTGGGAAAGATTCAGAAAATTATGAGGCCCCAAGTAGAAAATCCTGTAGAAATTTTAGAATTAGCAAAAGAGTTTCTAGTTGCTGTATTGATTGTTGGAGATCCATTACAGGCAACCACCCATATTGATTTGCAATTAAGGGCAATAGAAACAGGAGTAGAATGTGAAATAATTCACGGTGTGTCTATCACAACCTTAGTCACCGGTGCAATTGGGTTGTCTAATTACAAGTTTGGCAGACAAACCACATTAACCTACTCCTATGAAAATTGGATTGCGACCTCCCCTCTGGAGATTATAGCAATGAACAAACTGCAAGGGTTGCACACGCTTGTTTTACTTGATTTAGATCCAACCGGTGAGGGGATTGGAAATCAAGTACCAATGCAACCTGTTGATGCTTTAAAATCAATTCTATTAATGCAAGAAAGACTTGAAAATCGGTTGTCTGAGTTTCCTAATGAATCACTTATTGAGTCTCTAAAATTAGAAGCTTGTAGAGAAATGTGCAGCAACATGGGAAGTTTGAGAGTGGTTTTATGCACTGACATGGGAACAGATAAGCAAAATATTTCATACATCGATGTTGAAGATTTGAAACAAGCTGAATCCGGACATATGCACTGTCTTGTGATACCAGGAGAAATAAATGAAATTGAGAATGATGCATTAAAGCGCTGGACGAAGAACTGAACATGTATCACTTTCTGGCCACTCTATGGCGAGGCCTGCACAGGTTGAATTTCCAGGTAAAAAGCGCCAGCGTATGCGAATGCGTGGAACTAAACACGCCAACCTCGACACGCAAAAGAGATTAAAAAGAAATCTCGATAAATTACTCGAAGAAGGTGAAACCCTTCTCCCTGCTATGACTTGGAATGGTAAACTAAAATGGGGCAGGACCGACCCTGTTACAAAGACCTTGAGGGAGTTAAGGAGAATTCTCTCAAAGCGACATGATAGAAAGTGGCTAGCAAAACGTATGATGGCGAAAAGGGGAGATCCTGTTGGCAAAGCGATGGCGGGATCTCTTATGGCTGCACACGATGACGATATTTCGTTGGTAGGAAATTATAATCATCAGTCTTTTGGAAAGGCCTCTTATGTTCGAAGAGGAGATGGAAAGGTTGCATACCAAGCAGGTTTGCAAAACCACCACATGCCTACTTTGCGAATGTTACCTTGGGAGGATCATGCACGTAGAGGTTACTTTTTCTTCTCTTGGAAAGGTGGATTTGTATGCAGTGGACCCAAACCAGATATCCCAGACGGTTGGCTTGACGACGTCTTAGAAAGATCACGGTTTGATTTTGAAAATAAGGAGGCTATTTGGGCAACAGAGGGGTTAGATATCGACAAGGTTGCTGAGGAAAAGATGTCAGGAGAGGGCTATCTATTGTTGAGATTCATAAATGATAGTAAAGTCGCAATAGGCTTCGATAAATTAGAAAATACCAAGGGGAAATCATCATTCATACACAAGTTGGCTTTGTCGATGCTACCGCCAAATCTCTCAACTGTGATGACCCCAGATGCTGTGTGGTATCCAGAGGGCGCTACCAGGAGTGGAACGGAGGGGGCTTTAGATCGCGTTTTAGATGCTTGGATGGGTCTTACGTTGAACGAGGCCTCAATATCTAAGCGAGTGAAGTTGGCCGTACTTCATCACTTAGATAGCGGATTTATTGTTGGAGAAAAGTGGTTCGAAAAAGCAGAAGATGCTGTCACAGAGTTGAATGGTTCACAAGCGGAAAGAGACCTAACTCTACTACTGATGAAAGAAGGTGAGGGTTCCGGTATCAGGATATCTCA
>DAZU01000044.1:0-6247 GCA_002507425.1 Euryarchaeota archaeon UBA53 | reverse complement strand
TCGTGCAATGATGTGCTCTCGGCTTTGTGGGAGGATCATGGAATTGCAGGATTGATTGGTTTGGGCTTTGACGAGGATGAGGCCGAGGATTTGTGGCGCAAGCAGTTCAACAAAAAAAGAGCGTTTGGAAAGTTCCTAAAAGATATTGAGGATCAAAGGCAAAAAACTGGTATAATTGAAAAATTCCCTTACAGAAAAGGAAAGGTTCCGGGCCCCGTAGGAATGATACATGACCTTGTAATGACTGGATTAATAGACGGAATGGGCAAAGCCGAAAAGTTAGCATTATCGAAAAAAGATGGTATTGATGCTGAAGCCGCATGTTGGGCTTGGCTGATTGCAACTGGTAAATCAGGGGGCCAGGAATGGCAATTTTCACCCGATGCAAGAGAAAGGGGTAGCGTTTGGAGTGCTTCCGCAATCGAGGTTTGGAAAGCTGGAAACATCTTGGTTGGTGGCGAATCTGTTGATTATACAGAATGTCTTGAGAAACTGAGAAGGGCTTGTGGACAAATAGACGAACTACCTTGATTACACCTTGGCTAATGCTCTGGAAATATCATGCCACAAGTCTTCAACGTCTTCTATTCCAATAGACATCCTAACAAATCCTCTTCCTAGCCCAGCAGCAATTCTTACATCTTCAGGGATGAACATATGACTTGAATTGAATGGGCATTCGACTAAACTTTCTACTCCTCCCAAACTAGTAGCTTCAAATATAATTTCTAGTCCTCTCATAAATTTTAGAGCTGCTTCATCGCCTCCTTTCACTGTGAAAGCAATCATCCCAGTTCCTTTTGGAATAATTCTCTTCGCTAGTTCGTAATCTTTGTGAGTTGATAGCGATGGGTGATGAACGATATCAATCAGCTCGTGCCCCTCAAGACGTTTTGCTATTTCTGCTGCGTTAGAACAATGTATGGGCATTCTAGCTGCTAGTGTTCTGATTCCCCTTTCCAAAAGATAGCAATTATGGGGGTCTGGGGAGCCGCCAAAGTGGACTTTTTTGATGAACATTTTTTCAATTAAATCTGCTCTTCCAACCACGGCTCCACCTATAATATCAGAATGGCCACCTAGATATTTTGTTGTAGAGTGAATTACCAAATCTGCTCCCATTGTAATTGGTTGACAGCCCCATGGAGATGCGAATGTATTGTCTATTACTAGGAGCAAATTATGCTTCTTAGCGATTTCAGACATCGCTACAATATCGCATATTTTTATGACAGGGTTTGTTATTGTCTCGATGTAAAGCATCTTTGTATTATCCTGTATTGCTGCTTCATATGAAGATGGGTCCTGCATATCAGCCATCGTCGTCTCTATCCCAAATCTTGGCAGTTCCTCTGTCATCAGGCCGTAGGTTCCACCATATACATCTGAGCTAGCAACGATATGATCTCCTTGTGAAAGCAGCCCCATAATTGTGGTTGAAATTGCTGCCATACCACTAGCAAACAATTCCCCATCTTGCGCTCTTTCTAATGCACATATCTTTTCGACAACGGCTTCTGAGTTCACGCTTGATAATCTAGCATACAGCAAGGTGTGCTGGGCTCCTGCTGCCCAGCCCTCATATCTCTCATCGGTCAATTGGTAGGTAGATGATTGAAAAATTGGGGTGTTAACAGCGCCTTCTATGTGTTGCGTTCCAGCATGTACTGCGTTGGTTGAGAATCTCTTTTCGTCGGACATAATATCCCTCAAATAGGTTATGAATTACCACATAAATAGACAATACGTTGTTTAAAATAGTAATATGACGGAAAAAATATCAATTATATGTAAAAAGTCCGACAAAGTGACGGAAACTTCAATTAAATGTGTTGGTAGGCCAATTTATGAAACTTGATGAGAACGATTTGAAGTTAATCGAATTGCTCAAAAAAGATGCTAGAGCATCCGTAACATCGTTAGCAGAAATTACAGGCATGGCTAGGGTCACAACGCACGATCGAATGGTAAGACTACTCAAAGACGGAGTGATTAAACGTTACACTGTTGATGTCGATGCTAAGGCCTGGGGGTATGAGCTCAAGGCATTTATTTTTGCTAGATGCGACAGAGGTGATGTCGATAGGCGGGATGTTGCCCAGAAAATATCCTCCTTACCTTATGTCGTAAGATGTAACGTAATTGCTGGCGATTGGGACCTGATTATCGAGGTATTAAGCCAATCAATGGATTCCTTAGGAGATGCTATTTTAGACGGTTTGTCAAAGGTTGGAGGCATAGCTAGTACCCAAACTATGGTTTCCTTCTACGAATATGCAGGCCCTGCAATATCGATGAGGTAGTACACTTCACTGGTTATTCTGATTCAGATATTGTTGTATGAATTATATCATCATATTTGCCCGGATGATCAGATGATTCGTCCAACTCTACTACTATATTCCCAATTAACAGTAACAATCCCATCATCAACCAAGGGGAAAGTACAACCATGCCTTCATAATATCCGTAAAGTGTCGCCCATACTGGCTCAAAAGAGTAGATTATTGCTGCGTGTGTCGGGTTAAGGTGTCGCTGACACGCATTGAGCATCAAAATACAGGCTAGGGATCCAAATAATCCTAAACAAAGTAATGGAATAATAACGCCATTCTTCCAAGATATCTTGAATACCTCGAATCCGCCAGTCAAAATTACTGCTATTAAACCAGCTCCTACTATTAGAACTGCAAACGATGTTGATGTAACTGCGATAGGATCCAATTGTTTTGTCACTTTATCAGTGTAAATAATGTGTAATGCGAAAAAGAAGGCGGATATTACCGTCAAAATTTCACCCGCGCCCCATACTATATGCGGAGGGCCGTCGATAAATCCGGCGCCTAATGTTGCGAGAGCTACTCCTGCAATCATTATTCTAGTGGGCTTCCTATCACTGATTTTGACCGATAAGATAGCTGTAAAAACCACGTAAAGTGAGGTTAGAAATGCAGATACTGAAGGGCTTACTGATTTGATTCCAATCATTTGTAATACAAACCCAATTAGCATAAGTGATCCAAGAATTAATCCCCCCTTCCAGTCCTCTTTAGATGTAAGAGCGATCCTAGCCCTTTTCGAGAATGGCAGCAGAGCGACAAATGCAATTAGAAATCTCGATGCTACTATGACACCGACCACTCCTGCTGATGAGTAGTATGCAGTTTCGTCATCAAGCACGCTCAATGCTTGTTTCATCCAAACGAAGGTCCCCCCCCAAAGAAATGTGACAGAAAAAAGGCCAATGGCTGCTTTCCTTCTGTCCATGGCCATATAGGCGGGTAAATGCGCTATCATTTGATGATATGGGGTTAGTCAAGATTTTTACTCTGCCTAGTCAACATGTAACACCAATCCTCTTTTGCTTGAATGTTTACGAATGTTCTATGGCGGAGTCTGAATTCTGGAAGGGCACCATCGACACTGGGCCGGTTCCTGAGACTGATTCGTCATATGATTGCATAGTTGTAGGTGGTGGGCCGGGAGGTTCTGCTGCCGCCTCGTACCTCGCAATGCAGGGCAAAAGTGTTCTGCTTTTGGAAAAAGGGATATGGCCAAGAGATAAGATCTGTGGGGACGCTGTTGGTGGTAAGTCGCTAAGCCATGTCAGCGCTCTTGGAGTAAAGACGAGATTAGAAGCGACCCCGCATTTCAGAGTCACTGGTATAGTTTTCTCCTCCCCAAATGGTAGTGAAGTTACAGTCCCGCTACCAGAGGAGGACGTTGCTAGGTTAGAGGCGGGTTATTCACTACCTAGAGAGCAGTTTGATTGGTTACTATTTGAGCGTGCCACTGAGTTGGTTCGTAAGAATGGTGGTTCTGTAGTACAAGGAGCAACCGTTACTGAAGTTTTCGAGAGCGATCAAAAAATTACAGGTGTGCAGGTAAGAATTGGTGGAAAGCGAGGGGAGGTGTTGCATTTTCATGCCCCCTGGACTATTGGTGCTGGAGGGGACCGGTGTCCTGTTGCTAAGAAAATAGTCAAAGAGATGAATGGCGGCGATTTAATTGAGAAAATGCACTACTGCGGGGGATATAGAGAGTACTGGAGCGGTGTAAAAGGATGTGAGGGGGATGCTGGAAATATAGAAATTCACTTTGTTGATGGCATCATACCTGGGTATTTCTGGTTATTTCCCATTGGTGGAGGTAAAGTGAACGTAGGTAGTGGCCTAGTGTTCGGACTTATGAATAAAAAGAAGAAGAAATTAAAGGCACTTCAGGCTGAAGTCATTGCTAATCACCCTTCTTTCAAAGACAGGTTCGCTGATGCTGAAATGATTAAAGGTAGCGGGAAAGGATGGCAATTACCATTTGGCAGCCCAAGGAAGGGAAGGATAAACCAGCCAAGAAAAGCTTACGCAGATGGCGCACTTTTGATTGGTGATGCTGCAAGTTTGGTTGATCCGTTTTCCGGGGAGGGTGTTGGAAATGCCTTGGTTAGTGGAGAAATTGCAGCGCGGCACGTAATTCAAAACAATGGCGGCTCTGATTATCAAGAAGAGTTGTGGGCAGCATTAGGTCCAGAACTATCTAATTCGTTTAAGATGCAGAAGATGAGTCAAAGAAAATGGTTGTTGAATTGGTTTGTGAAAAAGGCAAGTAAAAAACCTGTAATTCAAGAAATGATGACTGAAATGATTGCTAGTAAAGAAGCGCAAGAGAATTTGCACTCCAAGTGGTTTTTAGTAAAGACTCTACTTTTTTGAGGGATTAAATGAACGAAGACTTAGAAAAAGTTGAGGCTATATTTCTCGACCTAGATGGGACAATATACTTAGGCGATAATCTAATTCCCGGAGCCTTGGATTTTCTATCTCGTGTAGAAAAAAGGGGCATTAAACGATTCTTTCTTTCAAATAATTCATCGAAATCAGTGGACCAATATTTGCAAAAATTGCAGAACCTAGGCATTCCTTGTAAAAAAGATGAGATTTTGTTATCTACTCATGATTTGCTGTCTTGGCTACAAAGTAAACGTGTAACAAAAACATGGGCTATCGCTACCAAAGGGATGTGTGACATGATGGAGAATCGCGGAATATCAACGAGAGATGAGAACCCCGAATTTGTTGTTCTAGGATATGATACTGAGATTAATTACGAGAAGATATCCACGGCATCCATACACATGCACAAAGGGGTTCCTCTTGTTGCTAGCCATCCTGATATTGTTTGCCCCTCTCCAAATGGAGATCTCCCAGATGTTGGCGCTTACTTAGCTATGCTAAAAGCAACCACTGGAGTCGCCCCCCTACATATTACAGGAAAGCCAAATCCAGGAATGATATTGCACAAGATAGAGGAGTTAGGATTGGAACCATCCAGCTGTGCGATGGTAGGTGATAGGTTGTATACAGATATGGAAATGGCCATTCAGGCTGGTTGTGTGTCGGTGTTAGTATTATCTGGAGAGGCAACTTTAGACTCTCTTAAAGATTCAGGAAAAAATGTCGACCTTGTAATTCAATCTGTTAATGATTTGTTACAGGAGTGATGAAATGGGCAGACTTGAAGAATTTCTCTCTAGAAGAAAGAGGTTCGATCCGGAGGGCCATGTTGTATCAGGCAGAGTTGCTGAATTTAGATTACTAAAGTTGACTAGAGCGGTTTGTGGCGATGCTTTGGTTTTGGATGGTGTCCGCATACCAGACCCTGATGAGGGTGGTCGAAGAGAAATAGACATGGTTATCGCTACTAAAAATGAGATTTTATTCGTCGAGCAAAAACATTGGTCTGGTTCGTTTACGATTCAAGAGGATGGTCGATTTTACCAACTAAGAAAAAACGGAGGAACGTTACTACACAAGGATATCATAGCATGGACAGATAGGAAAGGTAAGTTGTTATGCGATGTGCATTTAGAAAGAACCGGTTCGCATGCCCCTCCGGGAAAAGTCGTTCTCGTCTTTTCAAACAAAAACCTACATTGGAACCCTATACCGGAAGAATCTGGAGCCGAAGCTTACGATGAAATGGGTTTTATCAATATGGTTGAGGAAATGGATAAAGAGGCCCCAGATGAAGAGCTTAGAGAGACCTTGCTGGGATTCGGAACTTGGGACACTGTTCACCTAAATGGCGGTAAAACGCTTCACGGAGATATAATTGATTATCCTTTTGAGAAAAGGGATTGCGTAATCGAAAATTCAGGATTTTTAGGATTGTTTACAGGGCCTAAGAGCATCCTTTCAACTGGTGAAGTAATTAAAGATCAGTCAGGACCATTTATTTCTGTTGTCGGAGA